>VBGO01000235.1 GCA_005882525.1 Chloroflexota bacterium | reverse complement strand
CAGGGGTGCTCGTCGCGTCCTGGGGCGCGCTGGGCCCACCGCAGGCCGCCAGCACGAGTACTAGCGCTGCGCTAACCCGCTTTAAGCCGGTCGCCGGTTCCACCTCCCGTCATCAACAGGCCCAGGCGCTCCTCGGAAGCGTCCGGCGGCTCGACGCTCACGATCCGGCCTTCGTACATCACCGCAATCCGATCAGACAGCGAACGAACCTCGTCGAGCTCGGCCGAGACCAGCAGGATGGCGGCGCCACCATCGCGTTCGGCAACGAGCCGCCGGTGAATGAACTCGATAGCCCCGATGTCGACACCGCGGGTGGGCTGGGCGGCCAGCAGCACGCGCGGCTCGGTCGCCATCTCGCGCGCGACGATGATCTTCTGCTGATTGCCGCCGGAGAGCGTTCGAGCCGGCGTCCGGGCGCTGGGCGTCCGGATGTCGAACTCGGAGATCAATCGTTGCGCCCAGGCGAAGATTGATCTCAAGCGCAAGACCAGCCCGTCCCAGGCGAAGCGTGGCGTTCGCTGCCGGCCCAGGATCAAGTTATCGGCGACGGAATAATTCAAGACCAGGCCGGCGCCGCGACGGTCTTCCGGAATGTGACTGACGCCCGCCAGCCGGATGCTGGCCGCGCTCAGGTTGCTCACCTCGCGGTCGGCCAGGAAGACGTGCCCGCCGGCGGGATGGCGGGTTCCGGCGAGCGTCTCGACCAGTTCGCTTTGCCCGTTACCTTCGACGCCGGCAATGCCGAGGATCTCGCCCTGGTGCAGCTCGAGCGACACGTCGCGCAGCGCGAGGACGCCCCGGTCCGAATTTGCCGAGAGGTTCTCGATACGCAAGGCGACCGGCCCGGGCTTGGCCGGGGCCTTGTCGACCCGAAGCAGGACATCACGACCCACCATCAGCCGGGCGATCTCGGCTTCGTTGGTCTCTTTTGTAATCAGGTGGCCGACGACCTTGCCCCTGCGCATCACGGTAATCCGGTCAGAGATCGCAAGGACTTCTTTGAGCTTATGGCTGATGAAAATAATCGTCTTGCCGCTCTTGACCAGGTCGCGCAGGACGCGGAATAGGTCTGTCGATTCCTGGGGCGTCAGGACGCCGGTGGGCTCGTCCAGGATCAAGATCCTGGCGCCGCGGTAGAGGACTTTCACGATCTCGACGCGCTGCTGCAAGCCGACCGGCAGGTCACCCACGCGAGCATCGGGGTCGAGCGCCAGCCCGTAACGCTTGGTGAGGTCGTCAATGGCCTGGCGCGCCCTGGCGTAGTCGTAGAAGCCGCCGGGCCTGACCGGCTCGCTGCCCAGCACGACGTTCTCGCCGACGGTGAAAACCGGAATCAGCATGAAGTGCTGATGCACCATGCCGATGCCGTGCCGGATGGCGTCGCGCGGCCCCTGCATCGGCACCGGCGTGCCCTCGACCTGAATCTGGCCCGCGTCGGCGCGGATCAGGCCATACAGAATGTTCATCAAGGTGCTCTTGCCGGCGCCGTTCTCGCCGACCAGGGCGTGGATCTCGCCCTGGCGGACCTCGAGGTCGACGTGGTCGTTGGCGACCACGCCGGGAAAGATCTTGGAGATGCCCCGGAGTTCGACGGCCAGCGACGGTTGGTTGGTGTTCGTCACTCGGCGCCCGGGATATATGGGATGCCGTCGGCGGCGGGCGGGCTACTGCGGCGGACCACGGCGGCCAGCACGATCAGGGTAAGTAAGTACGGCGTCATGCTGAGCAAGTACTGCGACACATGGATGCTCGAGTTCGCGTCGTAGACCGCCTGGCCGAAGCCAAAGATCAGGGTCGCGATGAAGGCCCCGATTGGCGTCCATTTGCCAAAGATCATGGCGGCCAGCGCGATGTAGCCACGACCGTCGGTCATGCCCGGCACGAACGTGTTCGCGATCCCGATCGCGAGAAACGCCCCGGCCAGGCCGGACAGGAGGCCGCAGGTCACGACAGCGCCGTAGCGCAGCACATAGACGTTGATGCCGGCAGTGTCGGCGGCTTGCGGATGCTCGCCGACGGAACGTAGACGGAGACCCAGCCTGGTGCGAAACAGGAGCACCTGGGTGCCGAGCAGTACCAGCAGTGCGATGTACACCATGATGTTCTGCTGGAAGAAGACGCGGCCGAGGAATGGAATCGCGCCCAGCAGTGGAATGTTCCAGTTGGGCAGGGAATCGCGGGCCGCAACCTGGCCGACATCGGCGAGGCCATAAAGCCGGTTGACGAGAAACACGGTAATTCCCGCGGCGAAGATGTTGATAGCAACGCCACTGACGATCTGGTCCGCGCGGTAACGGATCGAGACGACAGCGTGGATCAGGGCCATCAGGCCACCGGCAACCATCGAGGCCAGCACCGCGAGCCAGACATTGTGGGCGGCGAGATCGACGGCGACCGCGAAGAACGCCCCGGTCAGCATCATGCCTTCCATGGCGATGTTCACGACGCCGGCTCTCTCCGAGATCACGCCACCCAGCGCGGGCAGCAGAAGCAGCGCGGCGTACTGCAGCGATGCGTGCCAGAGATCGGGGGTCCCCAGCAGCCTGAAAATGTCGGTGAAAAAATTCATGCCGTGTCCTTGTCGTCCGCCCGCAGCTCGGTCTCCGCTTCGTGCGCGACAACTTCGGCGACGGCATCGGCCGCGGGTGTGGAGGGCACCCGTCCGGGCGAGGGGAGGCGCAGCTTGAACGAACGCAGGAAGTTCGCAGCGATCGAGAACAAGATCAGGGCCTGCAGCACGTAGACCAGATTGCCGGAGACGCCGGCGTCGCTCTGCATGACCGACCCGCCTGCATGGAGGGCTCCAAACAGGATCGCCGCCAGGATGATGCCGACCGCGCTGTTCAGGCCCAGCAGTGCGACCGCAATGGCGTCGAAGCCGGTGGTGTCGCTGAAGTATTGGTCGGTGAGATTGTGGTCGACGGCGGCGATCTGTACCGCGCCGGCCAGACCGGCAAAGGCGCCGGCGATCAACATGGTGACGATCAGCGTCCGCCGCACGCTGATGCCGGCGTAGCGCGCCGCCCGCTGGCTCTGCCCGACGGCGCGGATCTCGTAACCAAGCGACGTCCGCCAGAGCAAGAAGGCAAACAGGGCTGCCGCCGCCAGCGCGATGAACAAGCCCGTGTGGGCACGGTAGACGGTGCCGGGCAGCCCGAAGACGATCCGATTATCGTGAGGGATCAGGGTCGCCAGCTGGGCCGAACTCGCAATTGGCGAGGACTTCGAGCTGCCACCCGGTAGCTGGAGCGGCCCGCCGATGATCAAGAATCTCAAGAACCACTGGGCGACGAAGTTCAGCATGATCGTCGTCACGACCTCGTGGGCGCCCGTGGTCGCCTTGAGGACGCCGACGATCCCGGCCCACAAGGCTCCGCCGGCCGCGCCACAGAGCAGCACCAGCGGCAGCAAGGCCCAGGGCGGCCAGCCGGTCAGGTGAATCCCGACGGTGGCGGCCGCGATCGCGCCCATGATCAGCTGGCCCTCGGCGCCGATATTGAACATGCCGGCCCGAAACGGCAGCGCCACCGCGATCCCGGCCATGATCAGCGGCGCCAGAAACACGAGCGTGTTGGACAGCTGCAGCACCGACGGCTCGCCGCCAAAACAGAAAAGCCCAAAGCCTCCGCAGATCAGTGCCTGGTAGGCCTTGAACGGGTCACCGCCGGTGACCGCCACCAGGATGGCGCCGACGACGAATGCCAGCAAAACCGAGCCGAGTGGAACAGCCAGCGCCCGGCCGGCCCGCCGGAGAATCTTCGGCGGACCTTGCCGGGCGCTTGACTTAGCGGCTGCGGCCATCTGGCCGCCTCACTGTTTCTAGGGCACCGTATCCGGCACCGTCACCGCACCGGACTTGATCTTCGAGGTCATGTCGTTCAGCGCCGTCATCACGTCCGCCGGCAAAGTCAGGTTGTCAGCCTGGTAGCCGACGCCATCGTTGGCCAGCCCGAAGAAGGTCAGGCCGCCCTTGAACGCGTTGTTCTTGACGTTCTTGATGGCGTCATAGGTCGCCACGTCGACGCGCTTCAGGGCGCTGACGATCACTGACTTGTCGACGTCCTTCTGATCGGCGTCGACCCCAATGCTCCAAACGCCGTCTTTGCCGGCCTGGGTCAGCACGCCGTTGCCGCAACCACCCGCCACCTGGAACAGGATGTCCGCTCCCTGCGAGATCTGGTTGGCCGCGATCCCGGCGCACTTCGTCGGATCGCTGAAGTTGTTCGAGTAGCCGTTGAGCGTCTTGATCGTCGGATCCTGCTGCTTGGCCGCCCACTGGTAACCAGCGATGTAATGATCCACCGGCGGGATTTTGATGCCACCGACGGAGCCGATGATGTGCTTCTTTTTCGCGCCAGCGTTGTTCTTCTCCAGCACACCGGCGATCGTCCCGACCAGCGCGCCCGCTTCCTGCTCCTTGAACAGCAGGCCGACCACGTTCGTATGCTTGAGGTCATTGCCCTTCGAGTCGGCACCGACCCCGTCGATGATCGCGAAGTGAGTGTTGGGGAAGCTGCCGGACACGGTCCCGATGGACTCGGCCATCAGGAAGCCGACACCGATCACGAGGTCGTAGCCACGGGTGGCGTAGTTGGTCAGGTTGGGAATGTAATCCGAGTTGACATGGGACTCAGTGACGTCACCCTGGACACCGAGCTCACTTTTGCAGCTAAGGCTGGAACAGATATTGCCGGTCGACGCCGCCTTGCTGAGACCCAGCGCAGCCAGGTGGTTGAAGCTCTTGTCGTTCAGGCCACCCGTATCCGTAACCAGACCGACCTTGATGGTCTTCCCTGGTGTGGCCCCGGGTGATCCGGTGCTGCCGCAGGCCGCCAGGACGACCGCCAGCGCCAGGCTTACTCCAAGGCTAAGCAAACGAACGGGTGGCTTCCTCATACGTCATCCCCTTCACTGAGAGTGTGAATACCCCTCGATTCCGGGGCGATTGTAACACCAAATTCTTGGAAATCATTCTGGGGGCCGAGCCGGTGGCACCGGTGTCCTGACGTACGCTGAAGGGCTCAGGTGCCGGTCGTGACCGTGCCGCTGACCAACCGCTCGCTGACCTCCGCCAGCCGTTCCTGGATCCGCGGCAGCAAGTTCATGTGCAGGCTGAGCCCAACGGCGTCATCAGCCAGGCCGAGCGCGCGCACGCCGGATCGCCAGCGACCACTTTCGGCATCGCCGACGGTCGCCGCCACGCTTCGCTCCACGTACTTGACCGCGCTGGCGAGCAGGCAACCGGCGCCGGGGTCGGCGGCGTCGTCGATCTCCACGCCGATGCAGAGCCGGCCGGCCTGCGCGGCGCCGAGCAGCGCACCCTGGCCGGTCGTCCCTCCGGCGCCGAAGATGACGTCGGCCTGCTCGCGGCTGAACGCTCGCGCCTGGGCGGCGCCCCAAACCGGGTTGCCGTAGGGCTCGCCGTCGTGGGCCGGCTGGTAGGCACCGAGCACGCGGATCGAAGGTCTGGCATACCGCGCGCCGTGCTCGAAACCGATCCGGTTACTTCGATCAGCGTCGCCCTCCGGCCCGTAGACGCCAGCCACCACGCCGGTCTGGCTCATCATGCCGGCCAGCGCGCCGGCGAGAAACGCGGCCTGGTCCGAACGAAAGGTGAGCACGGCCAGATTGGGCACGTTCGGCGGAGTCACGATCGGATCGACCAGCAGGAAGTGCGTCGCTGGCTTGGCCCGGGCGACGTCGACTACGGGATCCGTCAAGAGAAAGCTACCGGCGACCACCAGGTCGACGTGCCGGTCCGCGTACGCCCGTAACAACCTGGCGTAATCCGATGGACGGGTCGGGAGCGCCAGGTCGGCACGTTCGCAGGAGGATATGTCGTGCAACGCATCGCCAACGCCGCGCCATCCGGCAGCATCAACCGACGACCGCAGGCCGGCCACGTCGGCCACAAAACCAACCCGGAACGTCCCAGCACAGGCCGGCCCGGTGGTGGGGAAGGGCGCCGGCCGAGGGCGGGGACCGCGGGCGCCGGCCTGGACCAGCAGCATCAGACACACGACGAGGACCAGGACGCTGGCGGTCAGGTACCGAAGAGGCGATCGCCGTAGTCGCCGAGCCCGGGCAGGATGTACTTCTGGGCGTTCAGCTCCCGGTCCTGCGCTGCCGTGAAGATCTGGACGTCCGGGTGCGCTGCCTGCAGCGCCTGGATCCCTTCGGGAGCCGCCACGACGCACACTAGGCGAACGCTTGCCGGGTGGTATTCCTTCATGATCGCGACCGCTTTCGTTGCCGTGCCACCGGTGGCCAGCATGGGATCCAGGATCATCACCGCCTTGTTCGCGATGTCTGGCGGCAGCTTGACGTAATAGCGGGAAGCGATCGCCGTCCGCTCATCCCGCTCGAGGCCGATGTAGCCGACGGTCACGTGCGGCAGCAGCTCGAGGACCGGCCCCACCAGCCCCAGGCCGGCTCGCAAGATGGGGACCGCCACCACCCGGTCACCGATCGCATGCCCCAGGGTCGTCTCCAGCGGTGTGTCGACGCGGAAGTCGCGCGTCCCGAGATCGCGGGTCGCCTCGTAGAGCAGCAGCGTGATGATCTTGTCGGAGGCTTCGCGAAACTCGTCGGGCGTGGTGTCCCGGTCGCGCAAGCGCGTCAGATAGTGCGCAACGAGGGGATGCGCGACGACATGCAGGGTCATTTGGCCCCCACCCTGGACGTCTCAAACGCTCGCCTGGCACTAAAGCGCCGCTCGCGTGGGCCGACGGGCTCGCCCCGCGCGCGGAGGCTCTCGGGCAGCGTCGCGAGACCGGGGGCGGCCATCCGGCCCTCGGCCAGGAGCTTCTTGACACGCGCGATGTTCGAGGCCGACCAGTTGCTGGCTGGCTTTCGCGGCGTGAAGCGAACCGCGTAGGTCGCTTCATCGATCGTTTTGGCCTGACTGTCGACCCAGCCATACGCCAGCCCCTCTACAACCGATTCCTCGTAACTAATGCCTGACTTGCCGGACGCCTTCTTGAAATAGACCAGCCAGATCTCTTTCGTATCGGCGTGGTGCCTGACCAGCCACCGCCGCCACTCACCGCTCGACCGAGGTCTTACTGTCTTGCCGATCTCCATGTTCAGGCCTCGAGCGGCGCCAGCCGGCGGACGGCGGCGAGCGCCACCTGGAACATCGGCGTCAGGTCGAGTGCGGCCACCCGCGCCGGGTCGATCCCTTCTTCGCCAGGCTCGTTGACGACGGTCAGGACCGACCCGCCGCGCAGCTTCCGGAGCGCGGCGATGACGAAGATCGCAGAGGTCTCCATGTCGTTGCACAGGACCCGGGCTCGCTGCCAGACCTGCAGCGCCTGCTCCAGCTCCTCGCGGCGCGGCATGCGCGTGGCATGCAGGTCGGTATACAGGGAATCGTGGCTTCGGACGATCCCGGCGTGGGCGCGCTGGCCGGCCGCCTTTGCAGCGGCCAGCATCGCGGCCACAAGCTCGAAATCGGCGACCGCCGGATATCCGAGCGGCACGTAGCCCGGGGTAGTGCCTTCGTCGCGCACGGCCGCGGTCGCGATGACCAGGTCCCCAAAGCCCACACCCTTCTGGATCGACCCGGTGGTGCCGACGCGGATGAACGTCGTCGCACCGATCGCGGCCAGCTCTTCGACGGCGATCGCCGTCGACGGTGACCCAATGCCGGTCGAGCAGACCGAGACCGCCTGGCCGTCGAGCTGACCGGTGTAGGTGGTGTACTCGCGGTTACGCGCGATCAGTCGCGGCGCATCGAGCAACTTGGCGATCGACTCTACCCGACCGGGATCGCCGGGGAGAAGGACGACGTCGCCGACGTCGCCGGGCTTGCAGCGGATGTGGTACTGCAACGCCGCCATGGCGACGTGAGTTTAGGCTACTGGCTCCAGGCGTCGCTGGTGGCGACGAATGTCTCGCCGAGGAAGGCCCGCAGCAGCGGCGAGCTGATCGGCTGGCGGTAGGTGACGGTCACGTGGATCGGGGTGTGCTTGCCGCGCTCGACCAGGCTCGACGGCGAGACGGAGACGCTGACGAGGTTAGGATCGACGTCGCCGAGGTTCTCCAGCAATGTCTGGCAGATGGGCGCATCGGCGTAGTCCTTGGAGTGCGCCAGGCCGCCGGTCACGGCCCAGCACGCGGTCCTGTCGCTGGCCGCTTCCAGGCTGCTGGCGCCGACGTAGGCGGCTTCCTGGGCGGCATGGCTCACCTTGGCCGCGCTCAGGCCCAGGCCGACGAATTGCACGCCCATCACGCCGAGGGCGAACAGGAAGGCGACAACCATGGCAAACTCCGCGCCGGCCTGCCCGCGGGACGCCCGTTGCACGAGATCAGCATC
>VBGO01000220.1 GCA_005882525.1 Chloroflexota bacterium | reverse complement strand
CGGCGGAAGCTGTCCGCGTCGACCCCCAGCTTGCGCGAGACGTGGTAGGCGAGCCATTGCAGCGGCACCACGTTCACGATCGGCGCGAGCACCTCGTCCAGATCCGGCGGCGGGGCGAACGACATGACTGTCGCCCCGATCTCACGAAGGGCCGTCTCGACTTCGCCCATCCGCTCGCGGGACGGGCCGGGCTGAGCCACGAGCACGACCACCTTCCCAGGCTGGATGCTGACAAGCGGCCCGTGCAAGATGCCCTCGACGTCGTGCCCTTCGGCGCTCACGACGTGGCTAGCCTCGCGCAGCTTCAACGCGCCTTCGTAAGCGGTCGCGCGCGCAGGACCGCCACCGACGAAATGAGTCACCGGCCGGAACTCAGCCCGGCTCACCTCACTCGCGACTCGGCTGCCGTGGTCGATGGCGAGTTGGACGATGCGGGGAAGATCCGCGAGTTGGCTCTCCCACGCCGGCCTGCCAAGTGCCGCGGCAACCTGCGCGATACGCAGCATCGCCGCCGTGTGGCTCGCGGTGTGCACCGGAGACTTCTCCTGCGCCACTGTGCGGACGACGCCTTCGCCTTCCATGGGAGAGCCTTCGCCGGTGATCGCGATCCAGTTGTGCGAGTCTTTCGCAAACCGGCCGAGAGAATCGCGGCTGAAGCGCTTGCTGCCGCGGTGGCTGAGCAGTATCAGCCCGTCGTCCGGACGTAATGCCGGCGGATAGTTCGCGAATTCGAAAGCCCGGACCGCCCAGGCCTGAAGGCCGATGCTGCGCAGGATGAACTGGCCCGCGAGCGCGCCGTGAAAGCTCGTGCCGGTGCCGGCCAGGAAAATCCGCGAGCAGCCGCGAAGACGCGTCGCAACCCGCGCCACGGAATCGTCGGCCAGCAGCCTTATCAGCTCTGCCGGCTGGCTCTCCAGGGTTGCCTTCAGGTACGAGCCGGGCTCGTGCGGTTCAGTCACTGGAGACGAACTTGGGCTTTGTTGCCGAGAGGATCCCGCGAGCGCGGACCAACCTTCTCAGGCGGGCTGCTATTCAAGGAAGGCGAGCGTCACCGCTGCAAACAGTGGCGAGATACCGAGGTTGTAGTGGGTCAGGCCTGGCAGGATCGCAAGGGCGTGACCGCCCGCCGGCCGGCCCTCGCCCATCCAGCCACCGTCGCGCAGTCCCCCGCCGAGCAATTTGAACACCTCGACGTAATGGCTCGGCGGAGCCATATCGGCGTCGGCGGCGACGATCAGCGTCGGAACCTGGAGGCCACGGACCTCGTCGGCGAAGTCGAACTCCTTCGCCATCGAGGCGCCGATCTTGTCAAGCAACTTCGGGAAGTCCTCGGGACGTGGCGCGACCCGCTGGTAGAGCTGGTACATCGGCGTGTCTTTCATGAACTCGGCAGCGGCCGCGTTCACCTGGCCTTGCTGCATTCGCATCTCCGGATAGATCGCGTCGGGGCGGATGTTCGCCGAGGCCGCAACCAGCCGGCGCACCTTGGCTGGGTACTTCGCCCCTGTGTGAAGCGCCACCCCACCGCCGAGCGAGTAGCCGACCAGATCCGGCTTCTCCAGTCCAAGATGATCGATCAGGCCGGCGATGTCATCGGCCATCAGCCGAACGTCGATTGGTCGATCGATGTCAGCGGTACGGCCATGTGCTTGCAGGTCCGGGGCGATGACCTGGTGGTGTTGCGCGAGTTGCGGCAGGACCGGCCCGAACATCTCGCCGGACCCAAGTCCACCGTGCAGGAGGATCAGCGGCCGCCCAGCCCCGTGGGTCTCGTAGTAAAAATTGAGGCCGTTGACCTTGGCGTACTTGCCGGTTGCCTTTGTATCGGTGGTCATGGTCAAGCTCCTTGCGTGCGCTGGGAATCAACTACCGAAGATAGAGACTTCGCGTGCACCGGAAATTCATCGGTGCCGAGGAACCCGCGTGCGGCCGACCAGCCATGCGGCCGTCAACCCGATCCCGCCACCCAGCAACCAGCCCACCAAGACGTCGATCGGCCCCGGCACACCGGCCAGTGCACACCCAGGTAAACGACGCAGAGGCCGACCCAAAAGACGCCGGTGACGAGAGTCGCGGCGGCACTGCGGCGGAACATGGAGTTGGGCCAATTCATGGCCAGAAAGAGCGCAATCGCAACGGCCCGTGACGGCGGCGTCAGCCGAAGGCATCGATGGTCCTGCTGCGTGCACCACGGCAAAGCTCGAGGCTCGTCGGCCACGACCGATAAGATTCTTCAAGAACTCAACCGCCAACGCCGACGAGATCAGAGCTACCCCGGCAGGCAGCAGCCATTCGCCAGTTTCGAAGCCAGATGACAATTGCAATGCCAACCAGCCCGACAATGGCGAGCACCGCAGGGTTGGTACCGATGAACATCGTGACGAGCGCAATTCGATCGAGGAGCCAGGTTCGGTGCTCGGCAACGTAGGTCACGACCTGACTGTCGATGTCGATTGCTCAGTACATGTATGAACGCTCTGCTAACGACCAGTTCGGCTCATCGACCGTACCCGCTCCCCAACAATGAGCACTGGCTCCTAGCGCTGAGGCGCCGCGCAAGTCCATGAAAGGAGCGCGCAGAACGCCCAAGCCGCACATCAACTTCTCCGAGAACGAATTCCGGGAGCGGCAGGCGCGGATCCGCCGGGAGCTGGCGGCGCGCGGTCTCGAGGGCTTGCTTGTGTCGCGAATCGAGGATCAGTACTGGCTTTGCGGGCTCGATACCGACGGCTTTGTGATTTTTCACATGATGTTCATTGGAGCCGACGGCCAGCTCACGCACATCTCAAGGACAGCGGACATCGCCAGCATCGATTACTCGTCTCTGTGCGAGGACGTGCGGGTTTGGGAGGACGCCGAAGGCAACCCCAAGTCCAGAGTGATCAAGGAAGTGCTCGAGAGCCACCGCATGGCCGGCAAGCGCGTCGGCATCCAGCTGGACTCCTTCGGGCTGCTGCCGAACCTCCACGAGGAGCTTCGAGAGAGCCTTGACGGATGGTGCGAGCTTGTCGATGCGTCGGACCTGATTCGGCTCATGCGGCTCGTCAAGAGCCCGCAGGAACTCGATTACCACCGCCAAGCGGGACAGATCCTCGATCGCGCCTGCGCGCGGGCGATCGACCTGATCGCTCCTGGGGCCGACGAGGGCCATGTGCTTGCCGAGGTCTACACAGTGATATGGGAGGCGGGAGCGGACATCCCCGCGAACCGGATGCCGATGGGCCACGGCGAGAAGGCGATGAACGTGCGCTACGTCACAGGTCGAGGGCGCGTTGCAGAGAACGACCAGGTCACGTTCGAGATGGGCGACGCCTGGCGGCACTACCACGTGGCCAACATGTTTACGGTCCTGACGGGTCCGAGTGTCGATCCTCGGCACATGGCCATGCAGGCGGCTTGCGCCGAGGCGCTTGACGCCGTCCAGAAAAAGCTGCGTCCTGGCCGGACCCTCGGCGAGGTCTTCGAGGTGCACCGCGCCACGCTTGCCGCACACGGATACGAGCACGCGATGCTCAAGGCGTGCGGCTACACCATGGGGGCCACCTTCCCCCCCACCTGGATGGAGCAGCCGATGATCTACCGTGACAACCCGCTCGTGCTGCAACAGAACATGGTCTTCTTCACCCACATGATCCTGAGCGAGCGCGAGACAGGCCTAACGATGTCGCTTGGCGAGACGTCAATCATCACGGACGATGCGCCCGAAGTGATCACCCACGTACCCAGGGACCCGATCGTCCGCGGGTGAGCAGCGTGGCCGGCACAGTTGCTCCCGGCCTTACATCTCTATGGGGAGAACGATGGTCGGGCGGCCGAGATTTGAACCAAGGGCTTCACGGTCCCGAATCACACCACAGCCCGTTTGAGGCTGGTCGGCAACTCCGAGACCTCGACGATCCGGACTCTTTCTCGGACACGTGCTGCATCCAGAAGCAAGCGATATGAGCGTTGAGTGCAGTTGGCGGGGCAGCTCTCGGCAGTCTGGGTCACAGTCGGATCGACGATAACTCCGATTCAGTACCCACCACTTGCAGCCGCGAACGTCCGTTTCCGACAAGACGCCCCGTCTGGGGCTTGCTATTCTCGCCTCACGAGCGCACCAGGCATGCACACGAGGAGGTGACCACGACATGAGGTTGACGACCACGACCAACATCTCGGTGGACGGCGTGATGCAGGGGTTGGGCGGACCTGACGAGGATCGCAGCGGCGGCTTCGAGCGCGGCGGATGGGCCATACCACTTCTCGACACCGAAACCGGGGACTATCTCAACCAGGTCTACGGCGGCGCGGCCGCGTTCCTCTTTGGCCGGCGGACGTACG
>VBGO01000219.1 GCA_005882525.1 Chloroflexota bacterium | reverse complement strand
CGAATTACCCGACTCGGTCTTGGTGCCATTGCCGTTGAGCACCGTGATGGCGTTGCGGCTGGCCGTCGCCCAGACCCCGATGACGGGGTCGCCGTTGGCGGTCAGCATTCCACTCGGCACGGACAGCACGATGCTGTGCGCGTTCATGCCGGCCAGGTAATCCTCGGCGCCGGTCGTCGCGCCCGAGAAGTTGAGCAGGTCGAAGACCCCGCCCAGGTTGGCGAAGAACGGGTCGTCGCGCTGGCCGGCGAAAACCTTGAACCCACCGGGAAGGGCGTACTCCGCCTTCTTGGCCAGCATGTGATAGTTCTGCGCGCTGCCGGTGGACCGGTCCCCCACGACGTCGGGTGGTGTTAGGAGATTGCTCCCGATTACAGCGCTGCTGCCGGTGTCGACGTTGGTCATGGTGATGCTGTAGGTCTGCGGCCGGTTCCAGTTGGTGTAGCTCTTCGTCGTGTTGTTGAAGCCGATCGGACCGGTGTTGTACAGGAAGGTCGAGGCGTCAACGGTGCTTGTGTGGAACTGGAACGTGAAGACCAGATGGTCTCTGGCGTCGCCCCGGTTGTCGATGTGAATCTGGTAGGCGACGTCGTCCCCAAAGCGATAGAAGTTGGGGCCGCCTGCCGGGTTTTCGAACGGTACATAGTTGGCGACGATGACGGTCCGGTTCGGATCGTCCGGCGCCACGAAGGCGTACAGGTCGGTGTTGTCGGCGAGCGGATCCTCCGCGATCAACGGAGCTTCCCGGTGGCTCGAGGCGCTCGCCGTGAGCGGCGCCACCGTCAAGCCGGTTGCCGCGGCGGCAACGACGGCCAGCAGAACGCGTTTTCGCATGGTTGATGCTCCTTGTCATGGATTGGCAATCGATCGCATGCCGGAATCAATCCATAGGCTCCCTCCTCGCTTGTTACCGGCTGTTACGCAGGAAGGGGCGTTCTGGATCAGGAGGGCGTGGCCGATCGCCGACCTCCGATCGCCGGCAGGACGTAACCTGATGGGGTATAGGAACCTAGAATCACCAACAGCAGGAGGCACCTGGGATTGACGTTGGTAGGCTCCCGGCTTGGCCGACTGAAGATCGCCATAGCGGTTGCTGTCGCCGTCATCTGCGTGGGTCTTGCGTCCTGCGGCGGAGGCTCAGGCGGGGGCAACCAGCCAGCCGCCAGCCCTAGCAGCAGCCACAGCGGCGGCTGGGGCTAATCGACGAGCGACAGCGTTAGGCCGGTCTCCTTTCCGCTCTTTCTCGGACTGACGGTTGCCTCGATCGGCGGTCCGTTGGCGCTGATCGCCCTCTATATCCCAGCGGCCCTGGATGGGGCCGCATCCTCGGCCGGCTTGACTGTGGTGATGGCCACCCTCCTGTTTGTGTTTCCCCTGGCGATCTGGTATCGCTACTCGGAACGGATCGCCTCATCCGGTGGACTGTATGCCTTCGTTGAGGCGGCAACCGGACCGACCATCGCCCGGGTCCAGGCCGGGTTCTGGATCATCAGCTACTTCCTGTATCTCGTCTATACCGTGCCGTATATCGTCTACGACCTGCTACCCGTCGTTTTCCCAGAGGCCAGCCGGTACGGGCTGTTGCTCGATGGTCTGCTGGTGGTGCTGGTCACGGCGATAATGCTCAGCCCGCTGATCGTCACGCTCTCGGTGACGGCAGCCATCGCCGGCTTGCAGATCATCCTGGCCGTCGTCGTCGCCGGAGTTAGCCTGGCGCATCTTGGCGCGCCCGCCGCCGCGTTTGTGGGACACGGCAACTTTGCCACGGTCCTGGTGGGAGCCGGCAAGACCTCGTCGCTCTACATCTGCGCCAGCTTACCGTTGTTCCTTGGCGGCGAAGTGCGCGGCGGCGGGCGGGCGGTGCGACGCGCACTCCTCTGGGCTTTTCCCGTTGTCGCCGTTCTGACGATCGTCGCCATCGTCCCCCTGGCGAACGCCGGTTCGGCGTTCATCAACGCTGATATCCCCGGGGTTTTTGTGGCGCAGACGTATTCCGGCCGAATGCTTGGCGTCATTGTTGGCGTGGGAGTGGCGCTAAGCGTGGCCGGTTTGATCATCGCGGAGTTCATTGCCCTGAGCCGTCTCCTGGGGACGATCTTCAGGAGACCAGGCCGCCCGATGGTGATGGTGATATCGGCCCTCTTCCTGCCCGCGAGCTTGATCAGCCTGCTCAACCCCAAGGAAGCCTACAGCCTGCTGCTGAAACCGTCGCTCGTCGCCCTCTGGATCTCTCAGCTGCTGGTGGTCGCCGTCTACCCGTTGTTCGTCGGCCGCCATCGGAACGCGCTGTTGGGCGACGTTGTGCTGGCCGCTGTCGCCTCGCTCTTGATGCTGTTCGGCCTCTATACCGCCGTCACCAGCAGCTCAGGCACCTGACGGCTCGCTGCGGGGAACTTAGCCCCAGCCGCTATGGCTGCTGCTCGGCATGGTGGCGGGGCTGCTGCCGGGCGTGGTGTCCATGCTTGGGCTCGAGGCCGGTCCCTGGCCGCTGCCGGGCGACCCGCCGCACGACGCAAGGGCGATCAACAGCGTCGCAACTCCGGCGACCGCGGCCAGTTTGATCCCCTCGCCCCGCTCGATACCGCGCATATCGCCCTCCATGAATACGAAGGTGATATCCGAAATATATCCATATTTACGTCGAGCGGTTACACGTGCCGTCCCCCTGTGATCCAGACCTGTCCTGGGAACCGTATATATGAAGGACGGGATGAGTGGGGAGCCGAGAGACCAGGACAGTCAAATGGCCGCCCAACTGAAACGTGGCGAAACCTCCGCCATCGAATCGCTATACGATCGCTACGGCCGGTTGGCCTATGGCCTGGCGTTCCGGATCGTCAATGAGCGCGGTGCCGCGGAGGATGTGGTCCAGGATGCCTTCGTCAGCGTCTGGCGCAACGCCGCCGGCTTCGACGCCGGCCGGGGAAGCCTGCGTAACTGGCTGCTCTCGATTGTCCGCAACCGCGCGATCGATCGCCTGCGCGGAAGCTCAAGAGTCCGCACCGAGATCGATCTGGCCGATGCCGCGCCACAAGCCGAGGTGCCCGATGTCTGGGAGGCGGTCGCCCTGGACCTTGAGCGCAAGCAGATCCAGGAGGGGTTTCTCGAGCTTCCCGATCCGCAGCGGCGAACGCTCGAGCTCGCGTACTTTGGTGGGTATACCCACGTGGAGATCGCGAGCCGGATGCAGGTCCCACTGGGCACTGTGAAGAGCAGGATGCGGATCGGCCTGGAGAAGATGCGGACGTTCCTTACTGCGAGGGGGGTGATGGCGTGAGCCCGATGAACTGCGCAGAAGCCGAAGAGCTGCTCGGCGCTTACGCTCTTGAGGCGCTTCCCGAGGAGGAGGTACTAAGGGTCGAGGAACACCTCCGTAGCTGTGCCGAGCACCGCGCAATGGCGGCAGAGCTCGCGCGAACCACCGCCTTGCTGCCGCTTAC
Source organism: Chloroflexota bacterium (assembly GCA_005882525.1). Lineage (GTDB taxonomy): Bacteria > Chloroflexota > Dormibacteria > CF-121 > CF-121 > CF-13. Next base: position 899 of record VBGO01000219.1, on the reverse strand, counting down.
GGTTAAAGAGGGCGATCCGTCCCCCGAGCTGCGGGCCCGCATCGTCGAGGCCGTCAAAGCGACGCCCCGGGAGCCCATGCCGCGGATGGCTCCAGTCACCCCCCAGGGGGAAGCGCGGGGCTCGACCGTGCTGTCGTTCCGACGCCGATGGCGACTATCCACCTGGGCCACCCGATGGTCTCGAGTGGCGGTGGCCGCGGCCGTGGCGCTGGCACTGGGGATCGGCGGACTGATCGGCTACCAGCTGGGCCACGGATCCGCGCCGCAGGTTGCGTATACGTTCCAGGGTGACCCAACGGCTGCGCCGGGCGCCGAGGCGCGGCTGGTTTACTTCAAGGATCGCAAGCAGGCAGTGGTCGCGGCCACCGGGTTGCCGCGGCTCGCCTCAGGTCAGATCTATGAGATGTGGCTGATCAAGGGCGGCGTCCCCGTCGACAAAGGCATCAGCTCCAGCGCGAGCGGTGATATTGGCGCCCAACTGTCAGGCGACCTCTCGCAGTTCCAGCAGTTCGCGATCACCATCGAGCCGGGCGAGCAGCAGCTGCCGACGACGAAACCGATCCTGGTCGGGAATCTTCAGTCCGGCTAGGGCGATCGGCGCGCAGCGATGAGAACCTAAAAAGAAGGGCGCCCCGGAGGGCGCCCTCTCGAAGCCGAGCTTGTGAGCTAGGCCGCTCGGACGCGGTTCGCCCGCGGGCCCTTCTGGCTCTGCTCGATGTCGAAGCTGACGGCCTCGCCACCGCGCAGACTGTCGAAATTGAGCGTCGAATCCACGCCACTCTGGTGGAAGAAGTACTCCTTCCCATCATCGGCGGCGATGAACCCGAATCCGCGGTCCGAAACGATCTTCTTGACGGTGCCCTTTGGCATTACCGAACTCCTCCTCTCGAACACGACCC
>VBGO01000232.1 GCA_005882525.1 Chloroflexota bacterium | reverse complement strand
GGCTCTAACCAATTGGGCCCACTAAACAGGTGCGGAAGAGCATTTCCTTACCGTATCTCGGCGGAGAGGAAATCACCGAGAAGATGGAAGGAAACGGTGCTATTGAACTTGGAGCCCACGCCCGGATTCGAACCGGGGACCTTTTCCTTACCAAGAATGCGCGCTGCCCGTGGTGCCGAAAATCGCCACTTCCATCTCGATAACACCATTTCCTGACACGATCCAGGTCTAAAGCACATCCTCCTTACGGCGAGCGAAATTCTCCTCAACTGCCGCGAAGTTGCCGTCAATTTACGGGCGATGCTCAACGGCCGAACCACGCTAGCCGTGAGGAGTGCTGCCTTCAAATGGCGTGTCTGTCCGAGATCGGTCGTAGCGCCAGACGAGGAGCCACCGCCGCTTCGCGACGCGCCACCACGACGCCGGCGTTCCAGCCTGGTGCACGCCCGCCGGCGGGTGGCTTTATCGCATCCACGTCAAGTCCAATGCGTGCGATCAGCCAGGAGATCATCGAGTTCGAATTCCACATTTCGCCCGCCTTGAGCTCGTCGCGGCCCCACACGAGGGTCGGCATCTGCGGAATCAGTTCGAGGATGTGTCGAGCGTCGCTTAGATCGCCGCTCAGTCGTCGCGGACTGTCGACCGCCTCCTTGATGTCAGCAATTACACCGTCGCGCCACCTGCGCAGTTCGTATCGGAACATTGGCCAGCGGCCAGCCCAGCGCACACCGACGGGGCCTTCAGCCACCACGCCACGGTCACGCCCCCGGTCGTCAACAACTGGCGTGTTCTCGACGACATAGCGGCCCTCAGGCACGTAAACCTGTAAAGCGGAGTGGTAGAGATCACACGCGGGCCGCCGGGCTAGCCGCGCCTCTATTGCCTCATACACCCGTCCGTTCAAGCGCACAAAGTTGCCGCCGGCGCCCAGCGGGAGCCAATAGAGGTCGATTCCGACCCGCCCATCAGTTGAAAGCGGCAAAACTCCCGACGAGGAGCCCTGGTCCTGATCAACAGTTCTCAGTGCCATAACCCCTCCCTGATCTGGTCGCCAACAGCATCGGCGTTGGGGAGCGAGCGCCACCAGCTCACGCCGATGGCCGCGATGCAAGCGCCGAGCACAAGGTACAGGGCCCAAGCCAGGCTCCCGAGTCCGGCGAGCACCACCATTTCGACAGATACCCAACCGATCAGCATCAAACCGACTGCGACCGCGGCAAGAGGAGCGAGTGCCTGCCGACGGAGGGTGATCGCTGCTGCGAGCAGCGGGCCGAGGCCGACAAAGGTGAACAGGACGATCCCGGGCACCAAGTATGAGGGAAATGGCGACCCCGCCAGGAGGGTGGTCGGCATCCCCAGGAGATGGCCGTCGGGCGCCAGGATGAACGCACCTCCCCCAAACACCGCACCAAGACCCTGGAAGGTCTCGAGCACAACGGCAAGACGGGCAAGCCCGGGCAGCTTGCGTGACTTCAGGGTCAGCATTTCCTCACGCCGCCTGCTTGAGATGTCGTGCGATCGTCGCCGCCGAAGCGTCGATCTCATCCCAGTCCCGGAAGTCGCCTATCGGTGCCTTCACTCCCTTCACGATCACGCGTTCCGGGAACGACAACCGATGCAGGTCCAATGCTCCGGTGAACAGGTGGTGGCCAACGGCGTTCAGGGACATAGCGAATTCAGCGACATCCGCAGGGTCGGTGCGAGGCTGGTCGCCGAGCGGACCAACGCTGAACAGCCACACATGACGCCCGGCGAGGTCCGTGCGGTTGCGCTCGACGAAAGCGACTGCATCCCGAGTCCACCGGCCGAAATAGACCGAGCTGCCTATCACCACGCCGTCATAGCCGGCGATGTCGCCGACATGGTTAACAGGTTGAGCATTCGCTTGAACCCCGCCTGCGATCAGTGCCCGCGCGATCCTGTCCGCGACCTCAGCCGTTGACCCGTGCCTGCTCGCATGCGTCACCAGCACTCGCATGGGGCCTCAGCTCCTTTCGCGCGCCCGAGCGCGATCCAGGTTGTGGAAGTACAACGCGAGGGGGATCAGGCCGAGGAGGGCGATGGCGGCGAACATCGGCACGGCAGCCGCCCACGCCACGGTTGACTCAGGGTCGGCCGCGTGCCCCATCCACTGGTCGACCGCAACGCCGATGGCCTCGATCTCGTACGTGACGAGCATCGCCCCGGCGATCACGTAGCCCCACGCCTGTCGTCGCCACAGCCAAACAGCGGACACGGCTATGAGCGGCAGCCAGAACGCCAGGTCCTGTACGTACAGCGCGCTGGTTGGCATCCCCGTCCCGTCCAGGAACGACGGGGAAGAACTGCTCAGGACGCCAGGAACGACGCCTCGCATCCAGGCGAGGAAGTTAAGGGCGACAACCGCGAGCAGGTAGATGGCAATCGCACGTACGGGCAGCTTCGGCGAGAAACGCTCACGAAATGACTCAACCCCGACGCCTCTGATCACTATCGCCGCGGACCAGATCGCCAGAGACATCATCGCGACGTAAACGAGAAATAGATTGTTGAAGGGCGTCATGAAGAGGAACAGCACCGAGTTGTAGAGGATGTATCCGACAGTACCAAGCCAAACGACCTGGGCGCGCGCGGAGCCGCGAGCTGCGAACGACATGGCAACCGCCAGGGCTGGCACGGCGATCAGCAGGACGACCAGCGCGGTGCCCCTGGCGGAACCGTTCATGACTGCGGTACCCCGCAGCACCCCTGGAACCAAAGCCGTGCCTGATGCCGCGATTGCCGCGACGAGCGCGAGGGAGCCGGAGAGCCAGTAACCCGCCCTGCCGATCGGAAGCGCTAATTGCCTCTCCGTACCAGCGGACCCCGCCATGGGGCGCCGAGTTCTGGATGTGTCGCTCAAAGTAACTTGCACTTGCAATACCTCCACCTATAAAGCTATGCGGGAGGTGGTGCGGTATCCAAGGCCAGGAGGCCTCCAGCTGCATGGCCATCTGGCCCTGCAGCTTGAATCGCGACTATTGGGGTCGAAGGCATTCCTTACCGCATTTCTGGGAAGCAGAAATCAAGAAGAAGATGCAAGGAAATGGGTGCTATGAACTTGGAGGCCACGCCCGAATTCGAACCGAAGACTTTTTCTTACCGAGAATGCGCTCTGCCCGTCGTTGCGGAAATCGCTGATTTTGATCTCAACAGCACCGCACGATCCGTGGGTCTAAAGCACTTCTGCGGAGAAGTTCTCCTCAATTTGCCGAGAAGTTGGCCTCAACGTACCGTCGAGCGCACCTGGTTTGGGAGATGACCATTCGACCCTGGAGCCTCATGGTCCCGAACCATGCTGTGTCGTGGCATGGCCGATCGGCGCCTGAGTCATGTCCTCCTGTTGCCTTCGCGTACCGATCCTTTTCCGGGAACGTGTGATCCGGCTGTGATCCGGCGGGCGCTCTACGAAATCGCCCGCGCCAGCAGAAACGCGGCCGTAGCGGCGATGCCGCCGATAACCACAGTCTGAACCGCGCTGACGAACGGTCGCGCCCCGCTGAAGCGTCCCTTCACGTAGCCAAAGATTCCCAAGGCCACGATCGTTACAGCGGCCGAGATCACAAGAGCCGCGTGAGCGTTGTTTACGAAGATGTACGGCGCCAGCGGGACGATTCCGCCCAGAGCATACGAGCCACCGATGGTCGCCGCGCTGATCAGGGCCCGGCGCGGGTCAGGTTTTTCCAGGCCCAGCTCGAACCGCATCATGAAGTCCACCCAGGCTTGCGGGCGACGGCGCAATCCTTGTACGACAGGCGCGCTTTCCTCTGACCTCAACCCATAGCTCTCGAAGATCTGCTCGACCTCCCGGGCTTCAACGGCCGGCACTGATTTGACCTCCGATTCCTCCCGGCGCCGTTCGCTCGCGTAGTGCTCGGACTCACTGCGACCGGCGAGATACCCGCCCAGGCCCATGGCGATAGAGCCGGCCGCGATCTCGGCCAGGCCCGCGGTGACGACCAGGTGGCTGATCGCGATCGCGCCGGAGATGCCTGCTGCCAGGGCGAACGGCACGGTGAGGCCGTCCGACATCCCCACCACGACGTCTCGAACGGTATCGCTCGCGGTGAAGTGCTTCTCAGCATGCTCAGGGTGCAGGTGCATCGTTCGGCTCTTGATAGCACGATGCCTAGCACGATTAGGCTGTATACCTACCTGGCCGTCTCTATTGCACTCTTGCTGGGAGTACTGACGAGCCACAGCAGGTAGGCGGATCGTGTCAACTCGCCCAGTACGACGATCCCAGCCACTGGCGCGAGCATCGCCATCGTCAACTCCAAGCTGTGCCGCGATCCACGGTCGCGAAAGACCATCCAGGTCACGACCGGTGCGCTCAGGAAGAACAGGTCCCCGAGGACGAACAGGACCGTGCCTGGATGGTAGCCCCGTCGGTTCACATGCCCGACGAGAAGGCATACGAGCGCGACGAGCGCCATCGCGATCTGCAACTCCAGGAAGGACCGCAGGAGACCGCCCAGATACGCTGCGACCCAATTGGAGCGGGACCTCACTGGAATTCCCTCCATCTGTACGTGCGCTGGGCTAACTCGCCCCGCGATCTCCGACAGCCGCCACGATGAACGATTAACTACGCGTGGGCATGGTGGCCAGTTCGTCCGCTGTAGTGGTCGAAACGGAACAGCATGTACGCAACCATCATCACGCACGACGGCCCGCACTGAAGGGCAAACAAGCTGAACCAACCGAGATTGGTCTTCACATGTACGAGGCCAAGCCAGAATCCGATCATGAACAGGACCGCCACGATGATCGAGGTGCTTGACATTTCGAGGTTGTGGCGCCACGCGTGGCCGCGAATCGCCATCCAGATCCCCATAGCCAGCGCCCAGTTGATGCCGAGCACGAGCATGGAGAGCGGGGTGAAGCGCTGGACGAAGTCGGGGAAACCGACTAGGCCTGCAGCCCCGAAGAACAGAAAGCTGAGGGCCAAACCCCCTGCGCACATCGCTGCGCACATTTCGAGGAACTGTGCGACGAAGCGACCTGCCGGTCGTAGAACCCGACCGACGGCACCATCAGGAGCAGACGTGAGCTCGTTTTGTACTGCTGGCTGCGCATGCATCGCAACCTCCTCGGCTGTGACCAGCCCTGGCCAACTTACTTGAGGCAGCGCCGGCCAGCGGGCACTGTCTCAACGCGACCATCACGCCAAGCAGCGGCTCTTCCGCGTTGACACGAGGTTGCCCTAGCGGCAGTTTCGTCGCTAGAGCCAAAGGTCCCATTCAGTAAAGGACTGTTGGGAGTGTGTAATACAGCAGCGCGCCGCGATGCGGTCTGCCGGACGGGCCGTGACGCGTCCTGATCGGTGCTCGACAGCCAAGACACGATGCCGATGCGCTCTGCCCGCAGACGCCCCAATGATCAAATTCGATCTCATTAACACCGTTTCCTAGCGCGATCCTGGTCTAAATGCCATGTTCCTTACGGCGAGTGAAGTTCTCCTCAATCTGCCGCGAAGTTGGCTCGACTGACTGCCGATCGACAGAGCGAGGTCGCGTGCCCGCCATACGACCCCAGGGCATGACTCGCCGCAACACCTTCAGGTGTGCATCGAGCTCGCGACTGCCCAGAAGTCGGAGTCGGACAGCCCAGTGCTCCACATGAAGTACGGCACTCCAGGGAGCCCATTGGCCATTGACCAGGTTCCCGGTTCGTTCCACATGAGCCAGCGCTGCCCTGTTGACTGCGTTGTGTCGTCGACCTGATACATGGAGTGCCTGTCGCCGTGAAAGTTCGGGTGCGCCTGGGTTCCGTGCGCACCAGGGGGCGGAGGATTGGGCACTTCGATGGCGAAGGACACGGAGCCGAATCGGTCGGGGCTTGTGTACCTGACGTTGAAGAACGACGGGTTCACCTCGTTGACCACGGCCGTCCAGCCGGCCGGAATCGCGGTCGGCAGAAGCAGTGGGTGGGCACCCGTGACAGTCGCCTTGATAAGAGCATTGGTGTCGGCCACTGAGGTCGGTGTGGGCGATACGGCCGATTGCCCAGGGACGGGGCTAGGTGAGAGCCTCGAAACTGGCGAGGTGGTCGTCCCGCATGCGCTCGACAGCGCCATTGCAGAAACCGCCACGGCTGCGAGCGCTCGCCAGTGAACCACGAATCAGCTCCTTCGCTCAACTAAGGCGTCTACGGGCTGTCCCGAAGCGACTCGGATTCGCACTTCTGGTGGGTTTGCCGCCGTGATACCCGGCGCCTCGACGGTGAGGTCGACCTCGCCGACTCGGTGAGGGTTTTCTGCCCAGCCATAAGCACAGCTGACTTTCAAGGCTTCCGTACTCAGCTTGTGCCGGTGCAGAAACCGCTCCGCGTAGAACGCCACACAGGCGCTCAGGCTGGCAAGGAACAGTTCGGTCGGAGTGGGGGCGGTGTCCTCGCCCCCATCCTCCACCGGCTGGTCAGTGAACAGCACGTGACCATGCGCTTCGATCCGCAAGCGGTCCCCGCCCGCGTACGTGACAGCGATCATCAGATGAACAGCGTGATCGCGCCCTGAGCGTCAGCAAGGGCCTTAGTCGCTCCGGCAGGTTCCTCGAGGCCGTCGATCAGGTCCTCGCGCTTCAGGCCCAACAGATCCATGGTCATCTGGCAGGGGATCATATGGAC
>VBGO01000058.1 GCA_005882525.1 Chloroflexota bacterium | reverse complement strand
GCCACGCAGATCGGATCGAAACTCATGGGCGTCTTGTACATCCTTGATGAGCCCTCGATCGGGCTCCATCAGCGTGATAACCGGAAGCTGATCAACACACTGCTGGCGCTGCGCGACATCGGGAACACTGTGGTGGTGATCGAACATGACGAAGAGACGATGCGGACGGCCGATTTCATTGTCGACATCGGACCCGGTGCCGGTGAGCACGGCGGGCGCATCGTCGCCACCGGCAGCTTTGACGACATCCTGAAGTCCCCGGAGTCGATCACCGGCGCCTTCCGCCCCGACGCCGCAAGGGGAACGGACAGATGATCGTCGTCCGTGGCGCGACCGAGAACAACCTGAAGAACATCGATGTCTACTTCCCCTTGGGCAAGCTGATCTGCGTCTCGGGCGTCAGCGGGTCGGGCAAGAGCACGCTGGTCAGCGACATTCTCTATCGCCGCATGGCGCAGCATTTCTACCGCGCCAAGGACCGGCCGGGCGTCGCTCGCGAGGTGTCCGGCTTGAATTTCATCGACAAAGTCATCAATGTCGACCAGTCGCCGATCGGCCGGACGCCGCGGTCCAATCCGGCCACCTACACCGGCGTCTTTACCTACATCCGGGAGCTGTTCTCCGAGATGCCGGAGGCGCGGGTGCGCGGCTACAAGCCGGGCCGGTTCAGCTTCAACGTCAAGGGCGGCCGCTGCGAGAACTGCGAGGGCGACGGCATCATCAAGATCGAGATGCACTTCCTGCCGGACGTCTATGTCCCCTGTGAGGTCTGCAAAGGCAAGCGCTACAACAAGGAAGCGCTCGAAGTCACCTATCGCGGCAAGACCATCGCCGACGTGCTCGACATGAGCGTCGAGGAAGCGACCGCCTTCTTCGACCGGATCCCACGGATCAAACGCAAGCTGCAGACGCTCTGCGAAGTCGGTCTCGGCTATATCCGTCTGGGCCAGCCCGCGACGCAGCTCTCGGGTGGGGAGGCGCAGCGGGTGAAGTTGACCGAAGAATTGAGCCGGCGTGACACGGGCAAGACGTTCTACATCCTCGACGAACCAACGACCGGCCTGCACTTCGCGGACATCGAGCGGCTGCTCAACGTGCTGCACCGGCTCGTCGATGCCGGCAACACGGTGGTCGTCATCGAGCACAATCTCGACGTGCTGAAGACCGCCGATCACATCATCGACCTGGGGCCGGAAGGCGGCGATAAAGGGGGCGAAGTCGTCGCGGCCGGCACCCCGGAGGAGATCGTCCGTAACCGGCGGTCGTATACCGGCCAGTACCTCAAGCGCGTGCTCGACCCTGAGCTCGCGATAGCCTGATTCGCATGGCGACCACGACCCGAGCGGCTCCGATCACGGAGCGGCCCGACTATCTGCGCGAACGGCTCAAGGCGCTGCCCGACACGCCCGGCGTCTACCTGATGCGCGACACCCAGGGTCGGGTGATCTACGCTGGCAAGGCGCTCAGCCTGCGCAACCGGGTGCCGAACTACTTCCAGGCCTCGAGCGTGTTACCGGAACACATCGCCGCGATGGTCGCGCGGGTCTATGAGTTCGAGGTGATCACCACGGCAAATGAGAAAGAGGCCCTGGTGCTCGAGCAGACGATGATCAAGCGGCATCGCCCCCGCTTCAACATCCGGCTGCGCGACGACAAGAACTACCTGTACATCAAATTACCCTTGAACGAGGATTTCCCGCGCATCACGCTGGTGCGCCGGCCTGCCAGCGACGGCGCCCGGTACTGGGGCCCGTACACCCACGCGATCGCGCTGCGAACGACCTTGAAAACCGTGCGGCGCGTCATCCCCTACCGTAGCTGCAAGGACTCCGAGTTCGCGCTCGGGCGCCCCTGCTTCTACTACCACCTCAATCTTTGCTCGGCACCCTGCGCGGGCTTCATCAACCGTGAGGCGTACCACGAGCAGCTGAACCAGGTGGCGAGCTTCCTCGACGGCCGCTCCGACCAGGTGGCCAAGCGCCTCAAGCAACAGATGCAGGAGGCGGCGGACAAGCTCGAGTACGAGGCGGCGGCTCGCTATCGGGACCGCCTGGACGCGATGGAACGAATGGCCGAGCGGCAAAAAGTGCTGGCCATGGGCCGCTACGACCAGGACCTCTTTGGCCTGGCCCGCGTGGATGGCCAGGGCTCCGTCCGCGTGTTCAGCGTGCGCGAAGGCCGGCTATCCGGCTCGGAGAACTTCGATCTGGTCGGCCTTGGCAAAGACCAGCCGAGTGCCGACATCCTCAATGCGTTCGTCAGCCAGTACTACGCGAACGCCACCCACATCCCCAAAGAGGTCTTCGTTCCCGAGGCGCTGCCCGACCACGAGCTGATCGAGCAGTGGCTCAGCGAACGCCGGGGCAGCACCGTGACGGTCCGGGTGCCACAGCGCGGCAAGCAGCGCGAGCTGCTCGAGCAGGCGGCGGCCAACGCCGCGGAGACGATGCGCCAGATGCGGATCAAGCTCGATTACGACGCGGACCGAACAGCCTCGCTGCTGAACGACCTCCAGGCCCGGCTTGCGCTGCCCACGCTGCCGGTCCGGATCGAGTGCTACGACATCTCGAACATCCAGGGCAAGTACCCGGTGGGCTCGATGGTCGTCTTCGAAGAGGGCCGGCCCAAGCCGGCGCATTATCGGCACTTTCGGATCAAGACCGTGCAGGGCGCCAACGACTTCGCCATGCTCCAGGAGGTCCTTCGGCGGCGCTTCAGCCGGCACGCCCGGTCCGAGGAAGGCACCCCCGAGGAGCCCAGCTTCAGCCGGCTGCCGGACCTGGTCCTGATCGACGGCGGAAAAGGCCAGCTCTCGGCGGCCCGCGAGGTGATCGAGTCGATGGGGCTGGCGTCGGTCGCGACCTTCGGCCTGGCCAAGGAGCAGGAAGAGCTGTTCCGGCCCGGCGAGAGCGACCCCATCCGGCTGCCGCTCGACTCCGAGGCGCTCTTCCTGGTCCAGCGCATCCGGGATGAGGCGCACCGCTTCGCCATCGCCTTCCACCGGGTCGTCCGGAAGAAAGACGCCTTCGCCTCGGCCCTGGACGGCATCAGCGGGCTGGGGCCGGTCCGCCGCCGGGCGCTGATCCGCCAGTTCGGCAGCGTCGACAACATCCGCGGCGCCACGCTCGAAGAGTTGATGGCCGTCAGGGGGATCACCCGGTCGGTGGCGGTCGCCATCAAGGAGATGCTCTGAGATAATCGGGACCGTGGACCGCCCGGTGCGCCGCTGCTCGTTCTGCGGCAAGAAGCAGGGGGATGTCCGCCTCGTCGCCGGGCCATCCGACGTCTACATCTGCCACCTCTGCGTGGCCCTGTGCAACGAGATCCTGGCCCAGGATGCGCCTCCCGACCGGCCGGGTCCGTCGGCGCCCGAAACCCAGCCACCCGGCCGCGGGCCCCTGATTCGGACCGAGGTAACCTCCTCCTAAGCACCCGGCCCGGGCCGGAAACGGATGGAGGTGCCAGCCCGGGCGCCACCCGCCGTTATAGGGGCGTGCCGGACTCGCCTGACCTGTCCAGCGCGCTCGGCGAAGCTGTCCACGAGGGGCGGCAGTTTCTCGCGCGCGTGGAATCGATGGCCGAGGCGCTCTCGGTCGAACTCGCCAGCCATGAGGAAGCCGGCCGCCAGTGGGCCGCCGAACGGCAGGCGATCAAGGCCGAAGAGGACCGGCTCCGCCAGACGCTGCGGACCGTCAACGAGACGATCGCCGCCGAGCGCGGCCGGCTGGCGAAGCTCGAAGAGGAACTGGAGGCCGTGCGGCGGGAGCGCGAGCAGGCCACCGCCGCTCGGGACCTGGCCGCCACCGACCGCGACCGGGCCCGCCAGGCCGTCGAGGTAGCCGAGCGGGAGGTGGCCGGCGTCCGCGAGAAGCTGCAGGCGGCCGAGCAAGTGGCCAGCGGACTTCATGCCCAGGTGGCGACGAGCGCCGCCGACACGGCCCGCCTTCGTGACCAACTTGGCATGGTCACCCGGGACCGGGACACGCTGCAGACGGACCAGATCCAATGGGGGCTCGACCGCGAACGCCTGCTGGCCGAGCTCAACGAGCTGAAGGAGTCCGGCGCCGCGCTCGCGCGAGGCCTCGCCGCTGAACGCGAGCAGCACCAGGCGCTGCAGGGGCGGCACGCGGAGCTCAGCGAGCAATCGAACAAATTGGCCTCCGACTGGGGGGCGCGCCGCCAGGCCCTCGCCGCCGAGATCCACGCCCAGAACGAAGAGATGCAGCAGGTCCGCAAGGCGCTGCAGGAGAGCCAGGAACGGGAGCGGCACGGGGTTGGGACGGGCCCGATGACGATTCCGACCGCCGGTCTCAGCATCGAGCAAAGCCATCTGATCAACTCCCGGCTGAACGCATTGGTCGGGTTCTCCAGCGTCCTGCTCGACGAGCGCGCGCACGCGCTGACGGTCGAAGAGCGCCGCGAGTACCTCAAGTACCTGCACGAGAGCGCGGTCAAGTTGAGTGAGGTCGCTCGGTCGCTCACCGGTAGCAAGTCTGCGATCGCCGATGCGCCATCGGTCGTCGACCGGGACCGGCGACCGCCAGACATCCTGGTGGCCGACAACGACCAGGTCTCACGCCAGCGGATCGAGCCGTTCCTCAAGCGGGCCGGCTACGAGGTCGTCTATGTCGACAACACTCCGCGCGCCCTGGAGAAGGCGACACACATGCAGCCACTGGCGATCCTGATCGACGCCCAGCTGCCGCCCAACGGCGCCCCGGCAATGATCCGCGAGTTGCGCAAAGACCCGCGCACCCGTGACATCCCGTTGGTGGTGCTGGCGGCGCCCGACGCGCCACCGGTGGCGGTGGCGGAGGGCGAGGTGCTGACCAAGCCGATCGACCGGCAGCAGCTCGTCCAGCTGATGGTTCGCTTCGACTTGATGGCGGACGGCAAACGCGCGAAGAAAATGCCGGCGAACGTGCTCGTCATCGACGACGACCTGCAGGCGGTCAGCCTGGTGAAGGCCATCCTCAAGCCATTCAACGTCCGGGTCAATGCGGTCGACAACGCCCGAGCCGGCATCGAGCAGGCCTTACGCAACAAGCCCGACCTGGTGATTCTCGACCTGGTCATGCCCGGTGCCGACGGCTTCGAGGTGGTCGCCGCGCTGCGCCGCGACAAGGAGATGAGCCGGGTCCCGATCCTCGTCCATACGGCAAAGACGCTGACCGCCGAGGACCGGCAGCGCCTCGAGGGCACCGTCGAATCGATCGTCGAGAAGGCCGAGTTCCAGCCCGAGCGCTTCCTCGAGCTGCTCCTCAAGCGCGGCGAGCGACGCAAGCGCGCTGCGTAAACGCCGAAGAGCTACTCGCCTGAAAGGGCGGCTCGACCGGCGGGTTCGCTGACCCCGTGGTTACCCTGCGGCGCGAGCCGTTCTTTGCGCAACAGGTAGGCGATCACCGGCAGCGTCAGCGCGATGACGACCAGTGATGTCACCTGCGCCTGCTTGAGCCCGCCCAGAATGATGATGTTGTCGCGCAGGAAGAAAATAAAGAACTGGCTGATCGAGTACAACACGATATAGATCATCGCCAGCATGCCCTCCGGATGAATCCGGGTGCGCAGGTTCCACAACAGCAGGAAGAGCGCGAGGCTGATGAGCAGCTCGTAGAGGCTCGCCGGCTGGACCGGGACGTTGATGGGCCCGAACGTGTTCGGGTTCGTGTACTCGAAGCCCCAGCCGTTCGTCCGGTACCCGACGATGTCTCCGTTGATGATATTGCCCACCCGGCCGATGGCCTGGCCGATCGTCATCCCCAGCGCGCCGACGTCCAGCAGGCTCCAGAACGGCATCCGCCAGCGCCAGGCGGCGATCGCCACCGCCAGCGCTCCGCCGAACATCGCGCCGAAGAAGGCCATGCCACCCTGCCAGACGGCGATGATCTCCGCCGGGTGGTGCCAGTAGAAGCCCGGATTGTTCTGCACGACGTAATAGAGGCGGCCGCCGGCGATACCGAGCACGGCCGCCAGCAAGGCGAGGTTCATCAACTGGTCCTTGTTGATGCCCCGCCGCGCCGCATCGCGGAGCGCGACCTGGATGCCGGCATAAAGGCCGAGCGCGATCATGATGCCGTACCAGTGGATCTTGAGCCCACCGATCGTCACCAGCACCGGATCGATCCCGATCTTGATCAGCACCGACCCAGTTTAATGTGTGGCAGTGACGGTCAAGGCGTCGTTCACCGACGAGGTGAAGGCGGAGCTCGCCAACGTCCAACCGGCCCGGGCGTGCTGTCAGGAGGCCGAGCTGACGGCGATCGCCGAGGCCCTGGTCGGGACTGGCGACGGCACCCCGTTGACGTTGCGCATCCCGCGCAATGCGGTCGCGCGAAAGGTGGTCCACCTCGCCAAAATCGCCGGTGGTCGGGTGGAGACAGTGCGCAAAGGCGCAACCGAGAAGCGCCCCAGCTATCGGTTGCGGCTAACGCTGCCGCCCGGCCGAGGCTCACAGGACGTCTGCTGCGCTCGCGCCATCCTGCGCGGGGCCTTTCTGGCTCGCGGTCTGCTGGGCAACCCGGCTGACGCCTATCACCTCGAGCTGGCGGTGCCCGAGGGCGGCGGCCGGCTGCTGACCTCGGCCGCGGCCCGCGCGGGCATTCCCCTCAAGCCAACCGCACGACGTCATCGGACCGTCTACTACTTGAAGGCCGCGGAGCCGATCTCGCGGCTGCTGGGCCTGATGGGGGCCAACCGCGCCGTGATGCGTTTCGAGAATGACCGGATCGTGCGCGACATGCGCAGTCAGGCAAACCGTCGGGCCAACAGCGAGACCGCGAACCTGGACAAGCGCCTGCGTGCTGCTCTGCAACAGCGCGAGGCGATCCGCCGCCTCAAGGCGCGCGATGCCGGTTTGCACACCCTCGCTCCGGCGCTGCGCGAGGTGGCCGAGCTGCGCTGGTCGCATCCGCGCGCCGGCCTCAAAGAGCTCGCCGAGCTGGCGCAGGTGAGCAAGTCGGCGGTCGCCAATCGGCTGCGCCGCTTGGTGGTGCAAGCGAATCGAAATGGTCTAATAGACTGAGTCTGGATCCGCGGTCGTAAGGAGAGCGCTCATGCCGGTGAAGGTTGGGATCAATGGGTTTGGCCGCATTGGGCGCAACGTCTACCGGGCCGCGCACGGTCGAGGCGACCTCGAGATCGTCGCCGTCAATGACATCACCGATCCGCCGACGCTGGCTCATCTCCTGAAGTACGATTCCATCCTCGGCAACTACGCCGGCAGCGTCAGCGCCGACGGTGATCATCTGACGGTGGACGGTACGAGGGTAAAGGTCTTCGCGGAGCGGGATCCGGGCAACCTGCCCTGGCGCGACCTTGGGATCGACATCGTGATCGAGTCGACGGGACTCTTCACCGATGCCACCAAGGCCAAGGCCCATATCGACCGCGGTGGAGCAAAGAAAGTCATCATCTCGGCGCCGGCCAAGAACGAGGACATCACGATCGTGCTGGGTGTCAACGGCGACCGGTACGACCCGCGGCAGCATCACGTCGTCAGCAATGCCTCGTGTACGACGAACTGCCTGGCGCCGGTGGCGAAGGTGATCCACGACAGCTTCGGCATCGAAGTCGGGCTGATGACGACGGTGCATTCATATACGAGCGATCAGCGGCTGCTCGACGCGCCGCACAAAGACCTCCGGCGGGCTCGTGCCGCGGCCCTCTCGGTGATCCCGACCAGCACCGGCGCGGCGACGGCGATGGCGCTCGTGATGCCCGAGCTCAAGGGAAAGTTCCACGGCATTTCTCTGCGGGTACCCACCCCGAATGTCTCGCTCGTCGATCTTGCCGTCATGACCCGAGACTCCGTCTCGGCCGACACCATCAACGAGGCGCTCCGCGAGGCGGCCGCCAGCGATCTCAAGGGGATCCTCGCCGTCACCGAAGAGGAACTGGTCTCGAGCGACTTCAAAGGCAATCCCTACTCGTCGATCGTGGACGCGCCGTTGACCATGGTGATCGGAGACCGCCACGGCAAGGTCTTCAGCTGGTACGACAACGAGTGGGGATACTCGTGCCGGGTGGTCGATCTCACGGTGTTCATGGGCGACCGGCTGAACTGACCACGGACGCCACGATCGGCGGGACGCTGCAAAAAGTCACCATCCGCGACGTGGACGTCGCCGGGAAGCGCGTGCTGGTCCGCGTCGATTTCAACGTCCCGATGGAGGACGGCCGGATCATCGACGATACCCGGATCCGCGAGGCGATTCCGACTATTCAGAACCTCGTCGAACGGCAGGCGCGCGTCATTCTGCTCACCCACCTCGGCCGCCCAGATGGGCAGGTCGATGAGGCCTATCGAACCACTCCATTGGCGCAGCGGCTGAGCGAGCTGATCGGCCGTCCGGTCCGCCACCTCGACGACTGCATCGGCCCGGCGGTTGAAGCCGCGGTGAAGGCGATGCAGGATGGCGAGATCGTGATGTTGGAGAACGTGCGCTTCCATCCGGGCGAGACGAAAAACGACCCGACCTTCGCCCAGCAGCTGGCCGCGCTGGGCGACCTCTACGTGAACGACGCCTTCGGTACGGCCCACCGCGCCCACGCGTCGACGGCGGGAGTGGCACAGTACCTGCCTGCGGTAGCCGGCTTGTTGATGGAGCGAGAGATCGCCATGCTCGGTCGGATCATGAACGATCCGCCTCATCCGCTGGTGGCCATCATCGGCGGCTCCAAGATCTCGACCAAGATCGGTGTCATCCGCAGCCTGCTGCGCCGTGTCGACCGCCTCTGCGTCGGAGGCGCGATGGCCTGCACCTTTCTGAAAGCCCGGGGGCTCGAGATGGGCCGCTCCCTGGTCGAGGATAATCAGCTGGAGGTCGCACGGTCGCTGCTCGCCTCCGGCGGGACGATCGTGCTGCCGCTGGATGCGGTCGTCGCTCACGATGCCAAACCCGGGGTCACGAGCAAAACGGTCCCGATCGACCGCGTCCCCGCCGACGTGAAGGTGCTGGATGTCGGGCCCATGACGGTCGAGCGCTTCCTGCAGACCTGCGATGGGGCGGCCGCCATCGTCTGGAACGGTCCGCTCGGCGTCTACGAGGTGCCACCCTTCGATCGCGGCACGGATGCGCTGGCCGAGGGGCTGGCGGGCAGCGACGCCCAAACAATCATCGGCGGCGGCGACCTGGTGGCGGCCCTGCAGAAACAACACCTGGCGGAGCGGATGTCGTTCGTTTCCACGGGAGGCGGTGCCACGCTCGAATTCCTCGAGGGCAAATCCCTCCCTGGGATCGCCGTCCTAAAAGAAAAGGATCATGCGTAGGCCCCTGATCGCGGGCAACTGGAAGATGCACTTCACCGTCCCTGAAGGCCTGGAATACGCGCTGCGGCTACGCCACGATCTCGAGCCGTACGCCGCGCACCTTGACCTGGTGGTGCTCCCGCCGGCGGTGATGCTGTGGGAGATCGCCAATGCGTTGCGCGGCTGCCCCATCAAGGTGGGTGCACAGAATGCGGGATGGGAAGACCAGGGGCCGTTCACGGGCGAGATCTCCCCAAAGATGCTGGCCGGATGGTGCGACTACCTGCTCATCGGTCACTCGGAGCGCCGCCAGCTCTTTGGAGAAACCGATGAAGAACTGAACCGAAAGTTGCAGGCGGCGTTCCGTCATGGCCTCAAGGTGATCCTGGCTGTCGGGGAAACGCTCGAGGAATACGAGACCGGCCGGACAGTCGAGGTCATCACCCGGCAGCTGAGCGCCGCGCTCTACGGGATCACGCTGACGGCGGCGACTGACCTCACGATCGCCTATGAACCCGTGTGGGCGATCGGCACGGGGAAGGCCGCCACGCCGCAATACGCGAACCAGACCATGGGCTTGGTCCGCACGCTGCTTGCCCGAAGCTTCGCCGATCTGGCAGCGTCGATGCGCGTCATCTATGGCGGGAGCGTCACGCCCGCCAACACCCGAAGCCTGATGGAGCAGCCCGAAATCGACGGCGCCCTGGTGGGAGGGGCGAGTCTCAAGGCGGCTGACTTCATCCAGATCGTGCAGGCGACCGCCGAGGTGGTCAGGTCGAAGCGGGTGTGAGCCCCACGCCGGGGCGACCCCTGGTCCTGGTGATCATCGACGGCTGGGGTTATCGCACCGACGCGTTCGGAAACGCGATTGCCGCGGCCAAAAAACCGAACTGGGACGCACTCTGGCAACGATGGCCGCATACCACGCTCGCCGCGGCCGGCGAACCGGTCGGGCTGCCGCCGGGCCAGCAGGGCAACTCCGAGGTCGGCCACCTCAACATCGGCGCGGGCCGGGTCGTCTACCAGGACCTGACCCGGATCAACAAGGCGATCGAGGACGGCACCTTCTACCAGAACGAAGTGCTCCGCGCCGCCATGACGTCAGCCGCGTCGGGCCAGGCGCTGCACCTCATGGGACTGGTGTCCCCCGGCGGTGTCCACAGCTCGACCCAGCACCTGTATGCGCTGCTTGAGATGGCGCGGTCGCTGAGCGTGCCGCGGGTGTTCATCCACGCCTTCACCGACGGACGTGACGAGCCGCCCACCAGTGCGGCGGGTTACGTCGAGGAGCTGGCGAGCCAGATCGAGCGGATCGGAACCGGTCGAATCGCGTCCATCAGCGGCCGGTACTACGCGATGGACCGGGACAAGCGATGGGAGCGGACCGAGCGCGCCTATCGGACTGTGGTCGAGGCCAGCGGACCGGCCGCCCCCGACCCGGTCGCCTTTATCGGGCAAAGCTACGAGGCCGGGCTCACGGACGAATTCCTGGTTCCGACCCGCATCGTGCCGCTCGGCCAGAACCCGGCACCGCCGATGGCGGACGGCGACTCGGTGATCTTCTTCAACTTTCGTCCGGACCGAGCACGCCAGCTGAGCCACGCCATCGTCGACGAGACCTGGGACCATTTCGAGCGCAAACACGACCCCAGGCTGGCGCATTTCGTGACCTTCACCGAGTATGAGAAGGGCCTGCCCGCGGAGGTCGCCTTTCCTGACGAGCCGCTGAGTGGCGTGCTGGCCGACGTCGTCTCGCGCGCCGGCTGGGCGCAGTTCCACACCGCCGAGACCGAGAAGTACGCACACGTGACCTACTTTCTGAACGGAGGGCGCGAGGCGCCGTTCCCTGGCGAAGATCGGCTCCTGGTTCCCTCGTCCAAAGTGGCAACCTACGATGTGCAGCCCGAGATGAGCGCGCGGCCGGTCACGGACGTCTTCCTGGACCGGCTCGGCACCGGTCGCGACGGGTTTCTGGTGGTCAACTTTGCCAACCCGGACATGGTCGGCCACACCGGGGTCTTTCCGGCAACCGTCACGGCCGTCGAGGTCGTCGACGCGATGCTCGGCCGCATCGCCGACGCGGTGCTTGCCGGCCGGGGCATCCTGGCCGTCACCGCCGACCACGGGAACGCCGAGTTGAAGGTCGACGCGGCGACCGGTGCGCCGCTGACCGCGCACACGAGAAGCCCGGTGCCCTTGATCGTCGCTGGTGGGGCGGACGTCCGCCCACTGCTTGATGGCGGCAAGCTCGGCGATATCGCGCCGACCCTGCTCCCCATGGTCGGTCTGGCCGCGTCGCCCGAGATGACCGGTGACGACCTCAGGGTGCCGAGGCGGTCCAGTCCTGCTCCAGCCGGCTGAGAAAGGCCAGGGCCAGGGTCCGCTCCCGGACCAGGAGGTCGAGCTCATGGTTGCGAGTGAAACCGGAGCGCGACCAGTTGCAGCTGCCGAAGATCACCTCGCCCCGGTCGAAGATGCCGAGTTTGGCATGGAGCAGCTCATCGCCGGCCTGCCGGTAAACGCGGACCACCGCCCCCACGGAGCGCAGCTGGGCCGCGGCGGCTGCATTCTGCGGCTGGGACGGGTCCAGCAGGACCCGCAGCTGGACGCCGCGGCGCGCCGCTAGCACCAGCGCCTCGAGGACGAGCCGATCGCTCAGCACGAACATCTCGATGTCGATCGAGTGGTGGGCGGCGGCGATCGCCGTCAGGGCGGCGGCCCTGATGCCCTCACCCGGATGGGTCGTCAGAATCTGGACGAACCGGTCCGCTGAGGGCGAAGGAATAACGGACGCTTCCCCGGCCAGCGCCAGATCTTGCTTGAAGACCCGCTCGAGGTTGTCCACCACCGGGCCGGTGGCGAGCACATCGACGTCGCGGTTCTTCGGCGAATGGGTGCCCCAGTTGATGCCGCCGACGATGGCACGGACGCGGTCGACGATCAGCAGCTTCACGTGGTCGATCGTCGATCGTTCCAGGGGGAAGGCCACCACCTTGATGCCGCCCTGCTCCAACTCCGCCCAGATGGTCCGGCTGCTCCGCTCCGAGGGGTCTTTGATCGCGGTGACCGTCACGCCCCGGTCGTGGGCGTCAAGCAGCAACGCGGCCAGGTCCTGCCGCTGGAACTCGTAGAGCTCGAGGTCGATCGAGTGCCGAGCACCCCGCAGCTGCTCGACGATCGCAGCGAAGGCGGTGGTCCCGTCGAGGAGCGGAAGCAGCTGGTCTTGCCCTGCCGCAACCGGCGCCGCGACGATCGGCGGCAGGGCGAGGGCAGGGACCGCAGCGGGCATGGTACGGCCCGGCGCACAGGAGGTGGCCAGCAGCGCCAGGAGGAGGGGCAACCGGAGGCGGCGGGCCGGGCCGTACACCACGGCATGCTACTACGGATTTGTGTATCTGTCAAGACTAGATCACGAAGCGAGCCGCGGCAGAATTGGCGTTATAATTCAGCGGCTCCGGCCAATGAAAGCTTTTCTCGGGATCGTCGAACTCGTGCTCGCCCTCCTCGTCATGCTGGGCGTCCTGCTCCAGACGCCGAAGGCCAGTGGGCTGGGTGGCACCATCGGCGGCGGCGGAGATTCGGGCGGCGGGTACCGCACGAAGCGCGGGCTGGAAAAGAACCTGTTCTATGCCACGATCGGACTGGTCGTCCTGTTCCTCGTGGTCTCCGTCGTCTACATCCGGGTTTGATCCGGCGCGGGCTGCTCGCCACCGCGGCTGGCGTGCTGCTGCTCGTGCTCCTCACAGTTCTCGTGCTCGTGTTCCGCGGTGCCATCCTGGCCCCCGAAGCGCCCCGACCCGGCGGCACCTACGTGGAGGGTGTGGTCGGTCAGCTCGGCTCGCTGAACCCGCTGTTCGGCGAAGCAACGGCCGGTCCCAATGACCTCGATGCGCTGCTCTTCGAGCCACTCGTCCGCGTCTTGCCCACTGGCACGGTCCAGGCACGGCTTGCCTCGCGTTGGGAGGTCAGCCCGGACGGCCGCAGCTATAGCTTCACGGTGCGCCCCAACGCGCGCTGGTCGGACGGCACCCCGGTGACCGCGGACGACGTCGTCTTCACGGTCCGCACCGTCCAGGACCCCCAGTTTCCGGGGGCCCTCCTCAATCAGAGCTGGAAGGACATCATCGCCACCGCGATCGACGCCGGCCACGTTCGCTTCGCGCTTCCCGGGCACAATGCGGGGTTCCTGGCAAACCTCGAACTGCTCGACATCGTGCCCTCACACCTGCTGGCCGGCAAATCGATGGCCGAGCTCGCCTCCGCCTCGCCCAATCTGAACCCGGTCGGCACCGGGCCTTTTCGGATGGTCGGCAACCTGGGGGACCGGATCCAGCTGGAGCGCAATCCGTTTGCCTGGCGCCGTCCCTGGCTCAACTCGATGACCATCCGCAGCTTCCCGTCGCAGACGGCGGCCCTGGACGCGCTCGACCGGGGGCAGATCGATGGTCTCGCCAATCTGACGCCTTCCGGCGCGGCCCAGGAGCGGGCCAACCGGCAAGTGAGCGTGCTGAGCGCCTCCACCTATCAATATGCGGAGCTGCTCTTCAACCTGAAAGCCGAGGCGCCCTACTTTCAGGACGTCAAGGTCCGCCAGGCGATCGCGAGGGCGATCGACCGGCCGGCGATCATCCGGGACGTCCTCGGCGGCCAGGCCGTGCCCGCCGACTCACCGATCCCGCGCTCGATCACGTGGGCCTATGACAGCGCGGCCCAGCAGCCTGCCCACGATGCGGCCGCGGCCGCGAAGCTCCTGGATGATGCCGGCTGGACCCTCGTCAACGGGGTCCGGACCAAGGGCGCCACCAGTCTCAGCTTCGGCCTGACGGTGTCGAGCGACGTCCCGCCCTACGAGCGGGTTGCCGAGAGGGTGGCCACCCAGCTAGCGGAGGTCGGGATCGTCGCCCAGCTGCGACCGGTGACGACCGCCTCCCTGATCCACGACTATCTCAACCCTCGTAGCTTTGACATGACGCTCACCGCCTTCGACAACGGACCGGATCCCGACGTCTACTCCTTCTGGCACTCCTCGCAGTCGCATACCGGCGGCTTCAACTTTGCCGGCATGAAGAAAAACGTGTTCATCGACGGCGACCTCGAGGATGGCCGCAACACGCTCGACCTGAAGGCCCGGGCCAAGGCCTACGCGACGTTTCAGGAAGACTTCGCCAAGGAGATTCCGGCGGTCTTCCTCTACAGTCCGCGATACGTGATCGCCGTCAACCGCCGCATCCACGGGTTCCGCCTCGATTCGGCGATCGAGCCCGAGGAGCGTTTCGCCTACGTCAGCGACTGGTACCGCGAGGTGGGCCGGTAGTGAGAGGGAATGCGGCTGAAAGGACTTGAACCTTCAAGGGCTTGCGCCCACCAGGCCCTGAACCTGGCGTGTTTACCGATTTCACCACAGCCGCGTCGAAGAACAGATTTTGCCATAGCCGATCATGGTTCGTGCACTCGCTGATCTGACGGCGCGGGAGCTGGCGGCCTTCCGCCGGCGCCTCGATACGCCGCCCAAGATCCAGCGGTTCCTCGACGAGGTCGCCTACAACCTGGAAACCGACGGGGACACCTTCCGGTCACCCCGGCGTGTGTTGCGCGACCGGACCGCGAACTGTATCGAGGGGGCCGTGCTTGCGGCGGCCGCGCTGCGCGTCCATGGCGAGCCGCCCTTGATCATGGACCTGACGGCGGTCCGCGACGAGGACCACGTGATCGCGGTCTTTCGACGGCGAGGGCTATGGGGGGCGATCGGGACCAGCAAGTTCACCGGCCTGCGGTATCGCGAGCCGGTCTACCGCACGCTCCGCGAACTGGCGATGTCCTACTTTGAGCACTACTAC
>VBGO01000209.1 GCA_005882525.1 Chloroflexota bacterium | reverse complement strand
CGTGACGCCGGCGGAGGCGATCGAGCAACTGCTCCAGGGGAAGGCCCTGACTCGGGACCAGGCGCGCGACGTGATGGACCAGGTGATGGCGGGCGAGACGACCACGGGACAGCTCGCCGGGCTGTTGATCGCGCTTCGGGCAAAGGGGGAGACGGTCGAGGAGATGACCGGATTCGTCGATTCGATGCGGGCGCACGCGACACCGCTCGACCTCCCGCCGGGAGCGATCGACACCTGCGGGACCGGCGGCGACCGAGCCGGCACGTTCAATATCTCGACGGCGGCGGCGCTCGTCGCGGCCGGCGCGGGCATCCCGGTGGCGAAGCACGGAAACCGGGCCGCCTCGAGCCGGTGTGGGAGCGCCGATGTGCTCGAGGCGCTCGGAGTCGACATCACGCTCGATGCCGGCGGCGTCCGGCGCTGCATCGAGGCTGCGGGGATGGGCTTCTGCTTCGCGCCGACCTTCCATCCGGCGATGCGCCATGCGGGTCCGGCTCGGCGGGAGCTCGGCGTCCGCACCGTCTTCAATGTCCTGGGTCCGCTGGCGAATCCCGGTCGGGTGCGCCGCCAGGCACTTGGCGTCGGCGCGGCATCACTCGCGCCGTTGATGGTCCGCGTACTCAAGGACCTTGGTCACGAGCGGGCGCTCGTCTTTTACGGTGAGGATGGCCTCGACGAGCTGACGACCACTGGTCGCTCGCGAGTCTTTCAGCTGAAGGACGGGGGCGTCAGCGAGTACGACCTCGACCCGCAAGACCTGGGGCTCAGCCGGTCGCGGCCCGAAGACCTGCTGGGCGGCACGCCGCCCGAAAATGCCGACATCTTGCGGCAGGTGCTCGACGGCAAGCCCGGCCCCCGCCGCGATGTGGTGCTACTCAATGCCGCAGCGGCGGTGCTGGCAGCCGGCCGGGCGGATGACTGGCCGCAGGCGCTCACGGTAGCCCGCGACTCGCTCGACAGCGATCGTGCCCGCCAGGTACTCGTCCGCCTGGTTGAAGCGTCCAGGACGCCCTCTCGCTCTGGAGAGGGGCCGGGTGGGGGTTCTTAGCCGGCGGCCAGGCCGGCGATGCCGCCCGCCAGCAGGAGAAGGCAGACCAGGCCGACGAATCCCCAGGCCGCCCAGTAGGTAAAACCCGAAAGCCGCCGAACCCGACGTAAGCGGCGCATCTTGTCGAGCGCCACACTCAGGGCCTTTTCTTCGGTCAGCACTATGTAGTGGTATCGCCCGAGGCGGCGAAACCTTTCCCCATTGGGCGCCCGATATGCTGTAGCCGATGCCGTTTCGGATCGCCGTCATCCCCGGCGACGGCATCGGCCCCGAGGTCATCGCCCAGGGGAGGCGGGTCCTGGAAGCCGTCACCAGGGCCACCGGGACGTCGCTGGATTTTGTCACCTACGACCTGGGGGCCGAGCGCTACCTGCGAACCCGGGAGATCCTGCCCGACTCGGTATTCGGCGAGCTGCAAGCGGCCGATGCCATTTACCTCGGCGCCATCGGCGACCCACGGGTGCAAAACCCGCAGTACGCCGCCGGGCTCCTGCTCCGGCTTCGTTTTGAGCTGGATCTCTGGGTCAACCTGCGGCCGTCCCGGTTGCTGGCACCCGGCCTGACCCCGCTGCGCGATGCGGGGTCGATCGACCTGGTCGTCGTCAGGGAGAACACCGAGGGTGCCTACGTCGGGATCGGCGGCCAATTCAAGCGGGGAACGCCCGACGAAATCGCGATCCAGGAGGACGTGAACACCCGCAAGGGTGTCGAGCGGATCATTCACTATGCGTTCGAGCTCGCAGTCCGGCGCCGGGCCGCCGGCCACCGAGGGCGCGTCACCATGGTCGACAAGAGCAACGCACTCTATCACGCGCATGACCTGTGGCAGCGCGTTTTTGCGCTGGAGCGGCAGGCCGCGCCCGACATCGAGGCCGAGCACCTGTTCGTCGACGCGGCCGCGATGCAACTGGTGAAGGAACCGAGCCGCTTCGACGTCATCGTCACCTCCAATATGTTCGGCGACATTCTGAGCGATCTGGCTTCAGAACTGGTCGGCGGCCTCGGCCAGGCACCCTCGGCGAACCTCAATCCCGACAACCGGCGAGGGCTGTTCGAACCGGTGCATGGCTCGGCCCCCAAGCATGCCGGTAAAGGCATCGCGAACCCGTTCGGGGCCATCCTTGCCGGGGCGATGATGCTGCGGCACCTGGGCGACGAGATGGGCGCGGGCCAGATCGAGAAGGCCGTGATGTCGGCGGCCGAGGAACGCCTGACCACCCGGGATCTCGGCGGGACGCTGACCACGGCCGCCGCTGCCGATGCCGTGCTCGAGCGACTTGAGAGAATTGGATCTTCGCGTCCCAGGTGAACACGATCCAGCGCGCGCGTTCCAAGTCGGGCGCCGCCTCGCCGGTGATGCCGGCGACGCAGCCGATCGACGGGGCGCGGGTTAGCGACCATCTGGTCCGAGGCCGGGCGCTGATCTTCTGGGATCCGAAGATTCCGGGGAAGAAGCTCGACGCGATCGATACAGACCAGATCACGCCAGCCGACGACTGCGTTTCGGAGAGCCTCGACCGGCTGGACGAGCGATGGAAGCTCGGCGCCTTCCGCTACCTGATGCCCGATTTCCGTCAGCGTGTGCATCGGGGGGAGACGTTCGTGATTGCGGGCGAGCGCTTCGGTATCGGCTCCTCGCGCGAGATGAGCCCGGCCGGGCTGAAGGCCATCGCCGAGGAGGCTGGGCTCGAGCTCGTGATCGTCTGCGGTGACGGCCTGGGCGACATCTTCCGGCGCAATGCGCTCAACCTCGGCCTGCACGTCGTCCAGAGCCGGGCAGCGTCGGAGGATGCGCAGGAGGGCGATGTCCTGAGTTTTGATTCGTCGACTCGGCGCCTTGAGAACGAGACCCGCGGAAAAACCTACGAGCCGGTTCCGCTCACGCCGATGGAAGACGAGATTCGCCGGTCGGGCGGCATCATCAAGGTTGGACGTCGGGAATTCGCCGAATCGGTTGCGCAGGTGCCCCGCGTCGACTGGCCCGATGCGCAGACCGCTCGCCGCCTGACCAGCACCGAGCAGATCGTCTGGGCGCATCGGGTCGACCGGGACGCCGAGGTACGGCCGGGTGGCACCCTCCGCGTCTGGTGCGACCTGCTGCCGGCCTCCGATGGGACCGCCCCGTTTTCGATCCACACCTTCAACCAGATCACCGGCCGCGACACGATCTATCCTCGGCAGGCCGCCATCGCAAACGATCACTTCGTGTTCTCGGGCCGGAATGCCGACGACAAGCAGACGTCGATTGGCCGGGAGTTTGCCGAACGGCACGGTATCGCTAAGCCCTATTACGCGACGCCCGGCGACGGGATCTTTCATTTCTATTTTCCGGAGCAAGGCCTGATCGTGCCGGGAGCCTTCGTGCCCGGCGCCGACTCGCACAGCCGTGCCTACGGCGCGTACGGCGCGGTCGGCATCGGGGTGGGGAGCACCCAGCTTGGGTTCGGCTGGTCGACGGGCTACATCTATTTCACGCCGGCAAAGCGTCGGCGGGTCGTCTTCACCGGAAAGCTGCGGCCCTGGGTGAGTGGCAAGGACGTGGTGCTGGCGCTCCTACGCCGGTGGGGGAAGTCCCAGGCGCAGGGCATGAGCGTCGAGTTCGTGGATGCGGAGCGGCAGCTGCCCATCCCGTATCGGAACACGGTGGCAAACATGATGGCCGAGGCCGAGGCACCGAACGGCATCTTCGCGCCGGACGAGATCACGTTCGACTGGTACATGCGGAAAGGTATCTCTGATTTGCCCTACCCACGCTTCGAGCCCGGCGCTGAGGTGGCCTGGGACATCGACGAGACGCTGGACCTGTCGGAGCTAGTGCCGTTTATAGCCAAGCCCTTCGCTCCGGGCAATGCGTTCCCTGCGGACGACGTCGCGATTGAGAAGCTGACGTTCGATAAGGCGTTCATCGGCTCGTGTACCAACGGCGGCTACGATGACCTGCTCGAGGCGGCCCTGGTGATCCGCGCCGGCCGCGAGCGCGGCTTCGAAAAGGCGCCGAAGCAGTTCGTAGTGTTCCCCGGCTCGGGGGGCGTCAAGCGCGATATCGAAAATCCAGAGCCGCGGCTTGGTGGCGAGTCGATCGCGTCGGTGCTGCGATCCGTCGGGGCGCAGATCCGCGAGTCATGGTGCGGCCCCTGCTTCGGCCAGGGCCCAGATGCGTTGCGTAAAGGCGAGATCGCGATTACGTCCTTCAATCGCAACTGGCAGAACCGCATGGGCGTCGGCGGCCTCGGTTATCTGGCGAGCCCGGCCGTAGTGGCCTCGTCGGCCCTGCTCGGTTACATGGCCGGCCCAAGTCAACTCGGAATTAAGTGGGATCCCGAGCGCTTCGACGTCTCGATCTGATTCC
>VBGO01000234.1 GCA_005882525.1 Chloroflexota bacterium | reverse complement strand
TCCGGCGGCAGGCCTCGAGCGGCTGCAGCGAGCGGGCCGCCTGCCGGCCGAGCGCGTGCTTTACCACGACGCCCTCGATCCCCGACAGCTCGCTCGTGGCTTGATCGACCGTGGCCTGATCACCGGTGATCAGCGCGGTCCG
The DNA here is from genome assembly GCA_005882525.1 of Chloroflexota bacterium. Lineage (GTDB taxonomy): Bacteria > Chloroflexota > Dormibacteria > CF-121 > CF-121 > CF-13. The sequence goes on along the minus strand of VBGO01000234.1, from coordinate 4,343 downwards.
CACGCCGAAGGTACCGGCGAGCGCCGCATTCAGGGTCGCCTCGCTCTGTTCGCGTCCGTTGATTCGCACGGCATAGACGGTTCGGCCTCCATAGGTGTGATCCATGATGGCGCGCTCGGTGCCGACCGACGCGTGGTAACCGACGAAGAATGCGACCTCGAACGTCCCGTCGAGGCCGGCGCCCATCGACAGCGGCTTGTCGGCCCCGCTGATGACCTCCACTCCATCGTCGAGCTCGTCGAGCAGGAAGTTGCGCATATCACCGTGCGAGTCATTGACGACGAAGCGCGTGGCGCCGGCGCGGCGCGCCCCCGCGACGGCAGCATTCGTTTCGGCGGTCATCAACCGGCAGGAGCGCTCATATTCCGGCATCCCACGCATCACCTGGTGCAGGTGGACGACGCCAGCCATTCCCTCCATGTCGACGGAGAGAAAGACCCCGTTACGTTCAGACGCCTGCGGCTGCACTGATTGGGCCAAAGCCTTCCAATTCTAGGCAGCCGTCCGGATTACACTCGGCCGGTGCGCATCTCCGGTCTGCACCATGTCCAGGTCTCGATCACACCTGGGGGCGAGTTTGCAGCGCGACGCTTACATGCCGAGCTGCTTGGACTGGCGGAGGTCGAAAAACCCGCCAGCCTGGGAGACCGCGGCGGCGTATGGTTTGCCTGCGGGGATCAACAGCTGCATTGCGGCGTCGAGCCGGCCGTGGCACGCAGCCGGAGACACCCGGCCCTGCTGACCGATGACCTGGAAACGCTGCGAGCGCGTTTGATCGCCGGCGGCGTGCCGATCGTCGAGGACCGCCAAATCCCGGGATATCGCCGGTTTTATGCCGAGGACCCGTTCGGCAATCGGATCGAGTTGCTCCAGCCCGATTAGCCAGGTCCGGCCAAAAGCAAACGTTTGGCGATGGAGGGAAAGTGGGGTCCTGGTTCCGGGGGGCTTGGAACAAGAACCCCAGAGGAAAGTATAGGGAACTGCCCCCCGGTTTTCCACCTGTTTCTCCGGGCTCAACCCAGCCTCCGACGGGTCAGTAGCGCGCGACGCGCCTTAACCCGTCGGCCACTTTGTCCGGATTGAGCATGAACGCGTGTTCGAGCGTGGGGCTGAACGGCATCGCCGGGACGTCCGGGCTGGCGATCCGGCTCACCGGGGCATCGAGGCTGGCGAAGCACCGCTCAGCGAGCTCAGCCGCGATCTCCGCGCCAAAGCCGCCGGTGCGGTTAGCCTCGTAGACCACCGCCAGGCGCCCGGTCTTTGAGATCGAGCGCACGCAGCTCTCGACGTCCCACGGCCGAAGGGTGCGCAGGTCGATGATCTCGACCTCGATCCCATCCGAACTCAATTTCGCAGCGGCCTGGGCGGTGACCGCCCGCATGTAGCCGTAGGTCACGGCGGTCAGGTCGGTGCCCTGACGCACCACGGCGGCTGATCCGAGCGGCAGCAGGGCGGCCTCGCCGTCCGCGAGCTCCTGTCGTTCCGCCCGATAGAGCTTCTTCGGCTCCAGAAAGATGACCGGGTCAGGGTCCCGGATAGCCGCTTTTAACAAACCTTTCGCATCGGCCGGCGTCGACGGGATCACCACCTTCAGCCCCGGCACGTGACAGTAGTACGCCTCGGGTGACTGCGAGTGATAGAGCGCCCCGCGGACACCGCCGCCGGTCGGGGCGCGGATCACCAGCGGCGATGAGAAGTCGCCGTTCGACCGGTATCGGACCTTGGCGATTTCGTTGACGATCTGGTTGAACGCCGGGAAGCTGTAATCGGCGAACTGCATCTCGGCCACCGGGAGAAAGCCCTCCAGCGAGAGACCCTGGGCGATCCCCGCGATGCTGGATTCCGCCAGCGGCGTATCCAGCACGCGCGCCGCACCGAAGCGTTGCTGCAGCCCCTCGGTGGCTTTGAAGACCCCACCCTTGAGGCCGACATCCTCCCCGAGCACGCAGACGCGCTCGTCGCGCTCCATCTCTTCGTAGAGCGCGTCGCGTACCGCCTGGACCAGGGTGCGCTCAGGCATCGGCGTAGACATGCCGGCCCAGCGAGCCTGGCTCCGGATCCGGCGCCGCCTCCGCCACCTCGGTGGCGCGCTCCACCTCACGGCTGACCTCGTCGCGCATGGTCTGATCCGCGTCCCGGGAGAGCCAGCCACGTTCGATCAGGGCATCCCGCATGCGCGGGATCGGGTCGCGCTCCGCTTCCGCAGCGAGCTCAGCCGCACTGCGGTAGGCGCGCTGATCGTCGTCGGTCGAATGCGACTGCAAGCGCAACACCTCGGCTTCAATCAGCGTCGGCCCTTGGCCGGATCGGGCTCGCTGGGCCGCTTCGGCGACGGCGGCGTGGACGGCAAAAAAGTCGTCGCCGGCGACCCTGACGCCCGGGATCCCATAGGCGGCCGCCCGTTCCGCCACGCCCGGTCCGGCGACCTGCAGCGCCTGGGGCACCGAGATTGCCCAGTGGTTGTTCTCGCAGAAGAAGATCACCGGGCAGCGATGGATGGCGGCGAAGTTCATGCCTTCGTGAAAGTCCCCCTGGCTGGTCGCCCCCTCGCCGAAACTGACGTAACAGAGGGCCCCCTCCCCTTTCCATTTCAGGGCCAGCCCAATCCCCGCCGCCTTGGGGAACTGGGGGCCGACGGTACTCGAGCCAATCACGATGCCGCGGCGGCGGCTGCCGAAGTTGCCCGGTGTCTGGCGTCCGCCACTCGAGGGATCGGCTGCCCGGGCGAACGCCGAGAGCATGAGTTCTTCCGGCGTGAAGCCGCAGGCCAGGGCGGCGGCAAAATTCCGATAGTAAAGGCAGAAACGATCGCGGCCTGGTTCCAGCGCCGCGATAGCCGCCACCTGGGCGACCTCATGGCCGCGTGGCGAGATGATAAAGGCCAACTTTCCGGCGCGGTTCAGGACGAAGCGCCGGTCGTCCAGCGCCCGGGCCCGAAGCACCGTGCGATAGGCCTCGAGAACACGCCCGGCGGTCAGTCCGTTAGCTTCGCGCAACCGACAAACTCTAGCGCGCGGGGAACTTCCTAGCCGTGGGGACGGACGACGCCAACGCCAAAGCCGTCGCCGACCGGAAGGACCGTCGCCTCGAGCTGCTCGTGGTGCAAGAATTTTTCGTTGAAAGCGCGCAGCGCGTCGGTGTTCTCGTCGTGCTCGCCGGCCGCGATCCGGCCGCTCCAGAGCACGTTGTCGACCGTGATCATTCCGCCGGGCGCCATCTTCGGCAGCAAGGCATCGAGATAGGCTCCGTACTCCGGCTTGAGGGCGTCGATGAAGGCGAACTCGATGCCCGGCGCGAGCCGCGGCAGGACCCGCAGCGCCGGCTCGTTGATCACCCGGACCCGGTCGGTCACGCCGGCCCGCAGCCAGTAGCGGCGCGCCCGGTCGGTCCGGGCTCGATCGGGGTCGACGGTGTCGATGCGACCGCCCGGGGGCAACGCGCTCGCCATCCACAGCGTCGAGAAGCCGATCGCCGTGCCAATTTCGACGACGCGTTTGGGGGCGAGCGCCGTCACCAGCGCACGCAGCAGACGTCCGGCTGCCGGGTTGACGATCGGTACGCCCTCGGCTCGGCCGGTCTTGAGCATCTCCTCGAGCACGGGACCAAGCGGCGGATGGACGCCCTCCAGGTACTCGAGATCTCGTTCAGTCGTGAGCATGGACCACCTGCGTCGAGGCGAAATGATTCAGCGGCCCGTGCCCGTGCCCCAGCCCGGGTGCGCCGGCCAGCGCCCGGGACACATAGTCTCGTGCTTCAGCGACCGCCGCGGGAAGCTCTCGACCTCGGGCCAGCGCGGCGGCGATCGCCGCCGAGAACGTGCACCCCGTGCCATGGGTGCTGCTGGTCACGATCCGGGGTGCGCGATACTCGCGGACGCCCTGCCGGTCGACCAGCAGGTCGACAATCGGGTCGTCGTCCGAGTGACCGCCTTTGATGACCACCGCTTGCGCTCCCAGCTCCATGATGGCGCGTGCGGCCGCCAGCCGGTCGCCGCGAGCGTGGATCGCCCGGCCGGCGAGCACCTCGGCCTCCGGGATGTTCGGGGTGACGACGGCCGCCAGGGGCAGCAGGCTTCGGCGCAACGCCTCGATCGCGTCCACCTGGAGCAGTCGATCACCGCTCTTGGCGACCATCACCGGGTCGACGACGAGCGGACCGAGCCGGTGCCGCTGAATGCCATGGGCCACGACTTCGATGATGGCCGCGCTGGAAAGCATGCCCGTCTTCAGCGCCGCGATCGAGAAATCCTCGGCGACGGCATCGAGCTGCGCCGCGACCACCGCCGGATCGACGTCTTGCACGGCACGGACGCCCTGGGTGTTCTGGGCGGTGATCGCCGTCAG
>VBGO01000233.1 GCA_005882525.1 Chloroflexota bacterium | reverse complement strand
GCGAGCGCGGCGGTCCAGCGCCGGACCCGCAGGTTGAGCGCCAGGCCTGACAGTCCTGCCGTATAGACGTCCAGGTAATTCGCCCAGACCTCGCCGACGGCGATAAAGAGCAAAAAAGGTACGACGATCGTGGCGGGGGCGCTGGCGGAGATCAACCCCAGCAGATCGCCCCCGGCCTTCGGGTCGATGCTCGCCAGCAGGACGCCGAGGGCCCCGAACGCAAACATCGATATTGCCGTCCCGGCCCCGATCCAACCGGCCACGGAACGGGCCGGCAGCCGCTGCGGCAGATAGCGCGAGTAATCCGAGGCAAAGCTGAACCAGGACGCGACGAGGGCAAAGATCACGCTGGTTCCCAGTACCCAGGCCGCCAGGTGGTCGGCGCCGGCAACGGACGATTGGAGAGTCCAGTTGATTTTCGGTAGGAGCGTAAAACCGAGGACGGCGCAGAAGATCACAAAGACGATCGCGCCGTATTTCTCGAACACGGCAATCGTCTGGTGACCGTAGACGGCCACCACGACGGACAGGACGACGACGACGAGCAGGGCGAACACGTTCAGCAGGTTGCCCTGCGGCAGACCCGCGAGACGAGCCAGCTGCACCAGCGCCTGCGCCGCGATGACGCAGTCGACAGCGAACCAGCCGACAGCCAGAAAGATCGTGAAGAAGGCGCCGGCGTAAGCCCCGCGCAGCCCGAAGGTGTTTCGAGCCGCGACCACCTGGGTGGTCCCAAACCGCGGCCCGGCTACGCTCAGCAGCCCATGGAGGGTTGCGGCGAGCACCGAGCCGGCGGCAACGGCCGCGATCGCCTCCGCCACGCCGAGCCCGAACGTGATGAGCAGCGCGCCTGTGATCAGCGAGACGAAGTTGGCAAACGCCGCCACCCAGAGCCAGGCCACGTCGCGC
>VBGO01000057.1 GCA_005882525.1 Chloroflexota bacterium | reverse complement strand
CGAGCGCCTTCTCCTGATCCACGGGGCCGACGATAAGCCATTCATCCGGACCGAGCCATAACGCGCGGCGCTCGCGCAGCGAAGTGACCGTGTTCGGCACGACCGGAAGGGCGAACCCAAGGCTCGACGCAAGCCGTAGCATGGTGCTGGCGTCGTTCGGGTCGGCTCGGAAATTGACCTGCGAGAAGAAGGGAAGCTCGCGGATTAAGAGGTCGCCGCGAGTTGCCGCCGATAGAGCGACGAACCGCTCCCGGTAACCGGCAAGCGGGCTACGGCGCACCGCCTCAGCTATCATTGTCGTAGAAGATGGGCTCCGTCACTGTGGCGGCAACGACGTGGCCATTCAGCGGGGCGTAGACCGTACTGCCGAGGCGGTCACGTCCTCTTTGCAGCAAGGCGAGCGCGAAAGTCCGGCCAAGCGTCGCACTTCGGTAGCTCGAGGTGACATGGCCGACCATATTGACGGGGGGCAAGCCTTCCGGCACCAGCTCATCGCGGTCGATGGGAAGCAGCCCGACCAGGTGCCGCCGATCCGGCCGAGCCGTATCGCTGCGTCGATGTGAGCGCTGGCCGATGAACGGCTTCTTCTGAGAGACAACCCAGCTCATCCCGAGGTCCTGCGGCGTCGCCGTCCCGTCGGTCTCCTGGCCGCAGACGATGTAGCCCTTCTCCGCTCGGAGGACGTGCATCGCCTCGGTGCCGTACGGCGTGATGCCGAGCGGCTCGCCGACCGCCATGACGGCTTCCCACAGGGCCAAGCCGTACCAGCTCGGGGTCCAGAGCTCGTAGGCGAGCTCGCCGGAGAACGTGATCCGATGCAGGCGGACCGGGATCGCACCGGTCTCCGCCTCGCGAATCGTCATGAATGGGAAGCTATCCGGTCCTACGGAGAGGTGAGGGAAGAGGCTGCTAACCACATTCCGGGATCGCGGACCCACGACGGCGATGTCGGCCCACTGGTCGGTGACCGAAGTCAGCCGAACGCGTAGATCGGTCCACTCGGTCTGCAGCCATTCCTCCATCCAGTCGAGCACGGCCGCATCACCACTCCGTCGTCGAACACCATGCCGTCGACTTTGCACATCAGACCGTAGCGGCACGATCCACTCTTCAGGGTGTGGAACGCATTGGTGTAGATCCGGTTCAGGAACTCGACCACGTCCGGGCCCTGAATCTCGATCTTGCCCAGGGTCGAGACGTCCATCACGGCCACGTTCTCGCGAGCGGCGCGGCACTCGCGAAGGACGGCCGTCTCCATGTCTTCGTCGTGGCGCGGGAAGTACCAGGGCCGCTTCCACTGACCGACGTTCTCGAAGACGGCGCCGTGCGCGCGAAGCCAGGGATGAATCGACGTGGTCCGGATGGGAGCGAACAGGTCGCCTCGATTGCGGCCCGCCATCAGCGCGAACGACACCGGCACGTAGGGCGGACGGAACGTGGTCACGCCCACAGCTCCCACCGCCTGACCCAGTTGCATGGCGACGATCGCCGTTTCGTTGATGCCGGCCGTCTTGCCCTGGTCGCTGCCGGTGCCGATGGTCGTGAAGCGCTTGACGTGCTCGACGGAGCGCATCCCGGTTCCCAGCGCTCGCCGCACGTCGGCCACGGTGACGTCGCGCTCCAGGTCGACGAAGTGCGTCGACCAATCCTGCCCATCGCTCGGGACCACCCAGTACGGCATGATCGCGCCCTGGCCGCGGCCACCGAGATCTCCGGCGGCCGCGCCGACGACCTCCACGTTCGGGAGGGCGGCCTCCGGGACGAAGCACGCGAGGCCGTCGTCGTAGCGAAGCCGGCCCTGCGCCTGACTGAATAGATGCAAGGTCGGATTGAAGCCGCCGGAGACGCAGAGCAGGTCACATTCGACCTGATGGCGCGGTCCGCCGCCGGTGAGCGGGGCGATGAGAACGGAATGGAGGCCCCCACCCTGTCCTCCCCCGTCAACGGGGGAGGGAATTGAATCGATGATGGCCTCGCCGGTGCGGACGTCGACGATGGCTTCGACGCTGATGCCGGCGCGCTGCAGATCGGCGGCGAGCAGCTGCGTGCTGTCGTTGTTCGTGAAGATGACGGCGCGCGTAGCCGGCGCGACGCCGTAGCGGTTGAGATAGGTCCGGACCGCGCCGGCGAGCATCACGCCCGGCCGGTCGTTGTTGGCGAAGATCAGCGGCCGCTCATGTGCCCCGGTTGCCAGCACGACCCGCTTGGCTCGCACCTGCCATAGCCGGCCGCCGCCCTCGCGGCGTTGCGCGATCAGGGCCAGGTTCTGCTCGTACATGCCGAAGGCCGTGGCGCGAGCGAGGAGCCTCACGCCAGGCATCGATTCCAACTCGGTTACAGCGCTCGACAGCCAGTCGCTCCAGCCGGCGCTCAGCAGACGGCCGCCGAGTTCCGCCTGTTCATCGACAAGCATGACGCGATCGCCCTTGCGGCCGGCGTCAAGGGCCGCAGTCAAGCCGCTTCTGCCGCCACCGACGACCAGGACTTCGCAGTGCGCATAGATCTTGTCGAAGCGGCCTGGGTCGGGCTGCGATGTAAGGCGACCCTTGCCGTTCAGGCCGATCGCGTCCAATCCGTCGATCAGCTCGACCTGGGTGGCGCGGAGCATCGGCTCACGACCGACCTGGACCAGGGCATTCGGTTCCTCGATCCCCGCGCTGAAAATGCCGCGTGCGCGGCCGTACGTCACACTGTTCGCGACGACCCGGACGCCGTTCGCCAGCAGCGCCGAGGCGAGCGTGTCGCCGGCGAACCCCTGGTAGGCGTGGCCGTTAAAGGTGAAGCGCAGCGGGCGCGAGCGATCGACGCGGCCGTCCGCCGGCAGCCGGCTCATGCGTCGCCGTTGCTCGTTGGAGTTGGCGTGATCTCGTGCGTGACCGTGTCGCGGACCAGGGCGAACCAGCGTCGGCATCCGGCGGTGTGCACCCAGCGCTCAGGCATTGGGCCTTTCGGGTTGGGGCGAAAGAAGAGGAAGTGCGCCCAGGTCGCGTCATCGACAGCCTCCGGCTCCTTTGGATAGGCGACCTCTGCGGCGCCGCCGTATCTGAACTCGACGTCCTCGCGATCGCCGCACCACGGGCAGGGAATCAGCATCAGTGCGCGACGGCCGCCGCGCCGTGCTCATCGATCAGGGCGCCGGTGGTAAAGCGCTCGAGTGTGAAGGGGGCGTTGAGCGCGTGCGGCCGGCCGTGCGCGATCGTGTGGGCGTAGACCCAGCCGGCTGCGGGCGTGGCCTTGAAGCCGCCCGTCCCCCAGCCGCAGTTGAGGAAGAGGTTCTGGATCGGGGTCAGGCCGAGGATCGGCGACGCATCCGGGGTGACGTCGACGACGCCCGCCCAGGCGCGCAGCACGTGCGCCCGGGCGAAGATCGGGAACAACTCGAGCGCGGCCGACAGCTGATACTCGATCACACTCGGCGAACCGCGTTGCGCGTAGGAGTTGTATGGGTCCATCCCGGCGCCCATTACCAGTTCGCCCTTGTGCGCCTGACTAACGTAGACGTGGACGGCGCTCGACATCACGACGCAATTGAGAACCGGCTCGAGCAGGTCCGAGACCAGCGCCTGAAGCGGATAACTCTGAATCGGCAGGTCCAGGCCCGCCATCGAGGCGAGGACGGTGCTGTTACCCGCGGCGCACAGAGCGACCTTGCCGGCGGTAATCGCTCCGCGATTCGTCTGCACGCCGGCCAGGCGATCGCCGACCAGGTCAAAGCCGGTGACCTCGCAGTTCTGGATCAGGTCCACTCCCATCGCGTCGGCCTTCCGGGCGAAGGCCCAGGCGACATAATCGTGCTTCGCGATGCCGCCGCGACGCTGCAGCGTGCCGCCCATGATCGGGTAGCGCACGTCCGGCGAGATGTTGACGATCGGACAGAAGGCCTTGACCTCCTCCGGCGTCAGCCATTCGGCGTCGATGCCGCTGAGCCGGTTGGCGTAGACGCGGCGCCGCGCTTCCCGCATCTCGCCCTGGCTGTGGGCAAGCCCGAGGACGCCCCGCTGGCTGAAGAGGAGGTCGTAGTCGAGCTCCTTCGACAGTCCCTCCCATAACTTGAGCGAGTGCTCGTAGATCGCCGCGCTTTCGTCCCAGAGGTAGTTGGAGCGAATGACTGTGGTGTTGCGGGCCATGTTGCCTCCCGCCAGCCAGCCGCGCTCCAGCACCGCGACGTCGGTGATGCCGTGATTCTTGGCCAGGTAGTAGGCCGTCGCCAGCCCATGGCCGCCCGCGCCAACGATGACGACCTCATACGAGCGCTTGAGCTCGGGATTGCGCCAGAGATGATCGGGATGCGGGTGCGGTTCGCCCATCCTCTGCTGGCCCTTATATATAAGGTATGGCTGAGCCGAATTCAGATTGGTGGCGCACCTGGTTTGGGCCGCGCTACCTCGCGCTCTATGACGAGACGCTGACGGAGCGAACTCCGGCCGAGATCGACCGGCTCGAGGCGCTCCTTCAGCTTCGACCGCCACGGCGCATCCTCGACCTCCCCTGCGGCCAGGGCCGACACGCGATCGAGCTGGCCCGGCGCGGCTACGAGGTCACCGGCATGGATATCTCGCCGTATTTGATCGAGATCGCGCGGCAGCGCGCCCGCGCCGCCGACGTCCAGGTGCGCTGGCTCACCGGCGACATGCGCCAGCCGATCCCGGGTGCGAAGTTCGATCTCATTCTCAATCTCTTCACCAGCTTCGGCTATTTCGCCCAGGACGACGACGACCGGCAGGTGCTGGCCGCCGCGGCGAGCATGCTGACGCGCGGCGGGCGGTTCGTCCTCGAGGTGATCAACGGCGAGCGGGTAATGGCCAATTTCGAGGAGCGCGGATGGTTCACAGTCGGCCAGTCCGCGGTGATGGAAGCGCGAACGCTCGACCGGTCGTCACAGCGGATGGTGGTGGAACGCACGGTCAACACGCCCCCTGATTCGGAAACCAGCGTTCATACCCTTCGCCTCTATACCGGCCCGCAGCTCGAGGCCGTCATGCGGCAAGCCGGTTTCCGGCGGGTCGACCTCCACGGGGACTGGGGCGGCGAATCGCTCCAGCGCGATCGCAGCATCGCCATCGTTGCGGTGGGATCCATCGGCTAGGCCCTCAGGCGATCGCCAGCAGGACGTTCGTCGCGCCCGCGATCTGTAACGGACCGGGCCCCAGCTCCCTCTCGATGGCGCCGGCGGCCCGCGTCAGAATGGCGGCACGATCCACCACAGCGATTCGGTCGAGGCGGGTGGCCATCGACCACCAGCCGGCCGCCATCTCGATGAAGTGTCGCGGAGTCGCCCAGGTGGTCGCCTCCTCGTAGCGCTCCAGGCGGGCCGTGCTGAAACCGGCCTGCCGCGTGACCGTGACGAAGGCGCGTTCGTCCTCGACCGTCTGTCGAGTCGCGAACTGATCGCGAGCCGTCGGCGCAGGCGGCAGGTCGGCGGCGACGCTGCGCTCGAGAATGGCTGCCGCGGGACTGACCTGCAGCGGATTGACGGGCACACTGGCGGCCAACCGCGACCCGGGCTTGAGCACCCGATGGGCTTCGCCGAGGGCGCGAGCAAGGTCGGGGGCGAACTGGAGGCCATGGCCGCAGGCCGCCGCGTCGAAACAGCCGTCCGGAAAGCGAAGGTCTTCGATGTCCATGAGTTCGAATCGCAGCGGCAGGCCGGCGGGTGCGTGGCGCTGGGCAACCTCGATCATGCCGGGGGCGAGGTCGATCCCGACGACGTCGCCGTCCGGTGATACGGCCTGCGCGAGCCGGTAGCTGAGAGTGCCCGGCCCGCACGCCAGGTCGAGGACGCGCTTGCCCGGCATCAGCTCGAGCCACTCGATCAGCGCCGTCCGCCCGCGCGCCTCGCCGCGGGCCATCACCTCGTCCAGCCGTTGCTTATAGGCGGCCGCGTGACGACTGAACGTGCTCGGGTATAGCTCCTTGGCGGACGGCTCTTCCAAATGAAAAAGGGCGGGAGCGCACTCCCGCCCTTCAGCATAGTCAGCCTTCAGTCGTCGTCGCGCTCGTGCTTCGTCGTGCAGGGTGCCGGTGTGATCTCGATGACCGTGATCTGGATCGTCTGCGTGATCGTGATCAGCACGGTCTGGCAGGTCACCGTGATGGTGCCATTCGAGTGTCCGTCACCCAGGGCAATAACCTGGATCAGGTTGAACTCGGCGAGCTCATTCTCCTCATCCCGGGGCGTCACAAACTTCAGGTGCGCGAAGCGCTCCTGGTCGCTCCTGATGGCGGCGATGAGTGGTGCGACACTGCCGTGAATCTGCGCCTTGGCGGTGGCCAGGTTCGACTGCACCTTCGCCGCGACCTTCGACGTGTTGACCACCTGCGTGACTTGCGTGCCGCAGGTCGATTCGGCGGTGTTGAGCTTGGCGATGACGGCATCGCCAGCCTCCTTGACGGCGCTGACCAGCACCACCTTGTTGTGCTCGTCCGCGGGTTGGATCACCGCGACGGTGTTGTGGTCGTCGTGGGACGTGATGATGAGAGTCGTGGGGACAGCCGCGACGGTCAGCACAGTTACGGCGGTGACGGTGATGATCCGCTCGCTGATCCACGTCGTCAGGATCGTGAACATTACGAAGAGACCTCCTTGAGGATCGGGTCCTCTGGAGGGATGAACGCGCCATAAGCGGGCGAAAGCGAGACCGGACCCCACCTGTGACCAGGTCGTGGCAGGGCCGGGCGGGGGTGCGACGGAGCCGTCAGGGCGGCGTCACCCGAAGTACTCGGGATTTGTGTTGACGCCTAAACTGGAGCGCGGCTATACTTCTGCGCAACTATGGACTTCGGGCAGAGGGGGTGCAATCCAGTTGTCGGAGATCAAGGTCCGCGATAACGAGACCTTCGAGAGCGCCCTTCGTCGCTTCAATAAGAAGATCAAGCAGAACGGCGTTCTCTCCGAGGTCCGCCGGCGTGAGCACTACGAAAAGCCCAGCGTAAAGCGCAAAAAGAAGATCGCGGCGGCGCGTAAACGGCGGGCTCGCACCACCTAATCGGTCCCGCCCTGACGCGAGGCGACCTCTGGTGAACAGATGAGGCAACGCGGCTCATCGGCAATCGACCAACTCCGACGGCGCGGGCGAATCTTCGCCCGCGACCTGCGGCTCGGGCATATCGGCGCCGGCCGGCGCTGGCCGCCCTACCTCCGCTCGGCCGCCATCACCCTGATCCTGGCGCTGGCCACCGCCCTGGTCGTCGCTCAGAACTTCCTGCCCAACCGGCTCAACCTGCGGGCGGGCGACGTGTCCAGTCAGGACGTCGTCTCCCAGCGGTCACTTCGCTATGAGAGCCAGACCAAGCGCGAAGAGGCTCGTGCCGCCGCCGCTACCCGGGTCCCGGACCAGTTCGATGGCTCGGTGAGCACCCAGCAGCGGCAGGCGATCGACAGCCTGGCTACCAAAGTCGCCGACCTGCGCCGGTCGTCCAGCTCTGGACCCGACCGTTCGGCCCAGCTGAGCCTGCTGGAGTCGCAGCTCAGCGATGCCCAACGCCAGTACCTCCTGCAGGCGGACGAGGGCACGGTAGCGACGGTCTTCAAGAGTGCGGGCGACATCCTGCAGCAGCTGGAAAGCAACGGGATCAAGGCCGACGGCTTGAAGAGCGCCCAGGACACGGCGCAAACGCGCGCCGCGGCCCTCCACCTGGATGCGACCGGCGCTTCGGTCGTGACCACCCTGGTCAAGGCCTATTTGAAGGTGAACTTCCTACAAGCGGAGACCGCGCTCAAACGACAGCAGGCGAGCGATGCGGTGCCGCCGGTCTACGTCACCGTCGCCCAGGGGCAGCGCATCATCCGGTACGGCGACCTGGTGACACCATTCCAGCTCGAGGAAGCGCAGGCGGTCGGCCTGCTGGCACCGAAGACGGATTGGGCGCGAATCCTCGCCGTCTTCATGCTGGTCATCATCCTGTTCGCGGTCGCGCTCGGCTACCTGATGCAATTCCGGCCCGCGATCCTTCGTGACCCGCGCCAGCTCGGCACGCTCGGGGGGCTGATGCTGGTCGTGCTGCTAGTAGCCAAGCTGGTGGTTCCGATCAATCCCAACGCGCAATACCTGGTGCCGATGGCCGCGGTGCCGCTGCTCGTTGCCGCCTTGATGGATCCCGGCCTGGGCATCATCGTCGCCCTGGCGGTTGGATTGTTGACCGGCATCGTCGCCGACAATGTGCTGCCGCTCACGCTGATCGGTTTCCTGGGCGGGGCGATCGGCTCGATCTATGTCCACCGGCTCGAGCGGCTCGGCCAGTGGGTCACGGCCGGCATTCTGGTAGCCGGCGCCCAGTTCGTAACCCTGGTCGCGCTCTCTTTGATCGAGCGGCACCAATCGCTCGACGAGATTCTCTCGATCGGCGTGCTCGCCCTGATCAGCGGCCTGCTATCGGCCCTGATCGCGGCCGGCTCCATCACCTTCCTGGGTGAGATCACGCGCGTCATCACCCCGATGAAACTGCTGGAATTGATGACGCCCAACAATCCGCTCTTGAAGCGGTTGATGGTGAGCGCGCCGGGGACCTACAACCACTCGATCGTCGCCGCCAACCTGGCCGAAGCGGCCGCCGAGGCGGTGGGTGCCAACCCGGTGCTGGCGCGAGTCGGCTGCTATTTCCACGACATCGGAAAGATCCGGCGTCCCCACTTCTTCGTGGAGAACCAGGCCGACATTGGCAACATCCACGAGAACCTGTCGCCGACCACCAGCTCGGACATCCTCAATGCCCACGTCACCGAAGGTGTCGAGCTGCTGAAGCAGTATCGGTTCCCCACCACGATTCGGGAGATCGTCCAGCAGCACCAGGGCACTACCGTCAAGCGCTACTTCTACCGGCAGGCGCTGGAGCAGGGGCTCGATGTCCGGGAGGACGACTTCCGATATCCTGGCCCGCGGCCCCGCTCCAAGGAAGCGGCGATCGTCATGATCGCCGACACGGTCGAGGCATCGGCCCGGACGCTGAAAGACCGCAGCACCGAGGGCATCCGGGACCACGTCCACCGGATGGTCCAGGGATTTGTCCGAGACGGGCAGCTCGATGAGTGCGACCTCTCCTTCCGCGACCTCCGGCTCATCGAGGAAGCGATGGCGAACATGGTCGTCAGCATCTACCACGCCCGCATCGAATACCCTGCCGCAGTGGCCGACGCGACGATGGGTGGTGTTGCGGTCGACACCACCGGCGGTGGGCACGATGGAACGCTGGATGCCGACGACAAGACGATTCCCATGCCCCGCCCGGCCGCCCGGCCCCGCCCGAGCCCGTCCTAGCCGAGGCCGTGCTCATCCAGATGAGCCGTTGGGGTCCGGCATCGCTGGCCTCGGGTGTCGATCTGGAGGGACTCAAGACAGTGCTGGAAAAGGGGGCGCGGCTGCTGAATCTGCCCGGTGAGACGGTCACCGTTCTGACGCTGACAGGAGACGAGCATCTGCGGGAGTACAACCGCCGCTATCGCGGGCTCGACGAAACGACCGACGTGCTGGCGTTCGCCGCCCACGAGGAACCCCTGGACCAGCGCTTTCAGGCGCCGCCGGGCACCGAACACTGGTTGGGTGACATCGTCATCGCCCTGCCGCGCGCAAGACGACAGGCGCGTGAAGCGGGTCACCCGATGGACGACGAAGTGCGGCTGCTAGCCGTGCATGGCTTCCTTCACCTGCTCGGATACGACCACGCCGAGCCGGTGGAGGAGGCCAAGATGACCACACTCACCAACCAGATTTTGGCTTCAGCGCCGTGACGCCGCGCTCCGACGCCGAGTTCGAGGCCGAGCGGATTGGCAGCCCCAGCCGGGCCCGCCGCGTCGATCTTCGGCGGACGCTCTACAGCTTCCGCCATGCGGGTCGTGGGTTCGCCTGGGCCTTCACATCGCAGGCAAACTTGCGCGTGCATTTCGTGGCGGCCGCCGTCGTCATGGTCAGCGCCGTCGTTCTGCGGTTTTCCGTCATCGAGCTCGTGGCCCTCGTGCTGTGCTTTTCGATTGTCATCGCGGCGGAGCTGTTCAACACGACGCTCGAGGTATTGATCGACTATGCCTGGCCGGAGCGTCACCCGATGATTGGGAGGGCCAAGGATGTCGCGGCGGCGGCGGTACTGGTGGCGGCCGTCGGCACGGCGGTCGTCGGCGTCCTGCTCTTCGCGCGGCACCTCTTCTTCCACCTGTCGTGAGCTCGGCTGCGGACGTCGTGATGGGCGCCCTGGACGCCTTGAAGGCGCGGGACTGGAAACGCCTGGCTGCACGATTGCATCCCGACGTCGTCCACCGGACGCCGGGCGTACCGGACCCGATCCTCGGTCGCGACGCGTTCATCCTCTTGAGCCGGGAGGCGGTGTCTCGCACCCCGGATGTCACCTTTGAGGTCGAGCGGTTGGTGAGCGAAGGCGATACGGTGGTCGTCATTGGCGAATGGACGTACACCGGCCCCAATGGCAAAGTCCGCCAGCCATCGGTCAGCGTGATCGATCTTCAGGAAGGCCTGATCTGGCGGGACCTGGAGTACGTCGGACTCGAGATCTGATCAGTAAACTGGGCAGCATTCGCTCCACTCCGTCTGCCGTCGAGCCGCGCCGTCGCGCCGTCGTGCAGGTTTCCGCCCTTCAGTACCCAGAGTTCCGCCGCTATTTCGCCGGGCAGGCGGTGTCTGTCGTCGGCACCTGGATGCAAACGGTGGCGGCGGCCTGGCTCGTCCTGCAGCTTTCCCATAACTCCGCGTTCGCCCTCGCCCTCTTTGGCGCTGTCAGCTACGGCCCCGTGCTGGTCTTCGGCCTCTACGCCGGCACGCTTGTCGACCGATTTCCCCATCGGGACGTGCTGCTCGTGACCCAGCTCGTCTCGCTGGCCGGGGCGGCGTTGTACGCGGTGCTTACGACCACACAGGCGATCAGCCTGCCCATTGTCCTGGTGCTGGCGGCCGCGTTGGGCGTGAACCAGGCGCTCTACTTCCCTGCCCGTCAGGCAACCGTCCTCGAGATGGTCGGTCGGGGCGAGTTGGCGAGCGCCGTCGCGTTGAACTCCATCGCCTTCAACCTCGCTCGCATCGTCGGCCCGGCATTAGGCGGCATCGTGATCGCGGCGTTCGGCGTGCCCGCCTGCTTCTGGCTCAACGCGGTCAGCTACCTGGGCGTAATCGCGGCCCTGCTAACCATCCGCCGCCGGCCGCTGATGCCTGGCCCACCGCAGACCGCGCTGCAGCTGATCGGCGAAGCCCTGCGCTATGTCGCGAACACGCCGGCGCTTGCCGGCCTGTTCCTTTTGCTCTTCGTCGCTGGCACCTTCGGCGCCAACTTCAACCTGGTGCTACCCCTGTTCACCCGCCTCGTCCTGCACGCCGATGCCGACAGCCTCGGCTATCTCTTTGCGGCCCAGGGCATCGGATCGCTGATCGGCGCGCTCACGATGACGGTCGCGGGAGGACTGCTGCTCGAGCCGCGCCGGATCGTGCTGGGCGCGCTGCTCTTTGCCGGCATGGAACTGCTGTTCCTGGTCGGTCCCGACTTTACACAGGCGATCCTCTTGCTGCTGGTGATCGGCTGGTCGTTCGCGGTCTACTCGATCGGCACCAACACCTTCGTCCAGGTGCGATCCCCAGACCGAATGCAGGGTCGCATGGTCAGCCTCTACTCGATGCTATTTATCGGAGTGACGCCGATCGGTAACGTCTTCGCCGGGATCGTCGCCCATTTCCTCGGACCCGCCGCCGCGGTCTGGCTGGGCGGGGCACTGACGGCTGCCGGAGGCCTGGCGGTGCTGGCCTTCTTCGGGACTAAACGCGGTTGAAGTCGGTCATGGCCCGCTCGAGGCCATGCTCGATCGTAACCAGCACGGCGTCGGCGACCCGGCTCACGATCTCGGGCACCTGGGTCTGCTCGGTGGCGGTGAAGGGGCTCAGCACGTAGTCGACGCCGTTGCCGGGCGGACGGCCGATGCCCACTCGAAAACGGATGAAGTCGTTGCTACCAAAGGATTCGATCACTGAGTCCATCCCGTGGTTACCGGCGGAGCTGCCGCCCTTGCGGATACGGAGCCGGCCAAACGGCAGGTCGAGCTCGTCATGGATGACCAGTGTGCGCTCCAGCGGCACCCTGTACTTTGCCCTCAGCGCCTTGGCCGCCAATCCCGAGAGGTTCATCATCGTCTGCGGCTTGGCGAGGACCAGCTCCCGGTCGCCGACGCGGATCCGGCCGGCGAGCGACTTGGCGGCGCGGTCGGTGACCCGCGCCCCATGGCGCCGGGCCAACTCGTCGACCACCAGGAAGCCCAGGTTGTGCCGCGAACGCTCATAGTCCCGGCCGGGATTGCCCAGGCCGATCACGAGCCAGCGATCGCCAGCCGGCGGGGTAGCTTTCCGACGGAACATCGCCCCGTAGCGTAAAGCACCCAAAAGCCCAACCCCGGTCGCGCCGTTGCACTCTCGCCAGCCTTGGGCTTCCTGAACCGTTCGGTCAGCGCCCCATCGATTCGCGCCCTCGTGTGGGTCGCGGGCCTGGCCGCCTTGCTGGGCGCCATCATCGGCTGGGTCCTGCCGGCGCAGCCCTACCAGGCCCCCTGGGCCTGGATCAGCTTCATCGGCATGTGCATCCTCGACGACATCCTGTTTGGTTCGAAGGAGGAAGCTCGCTGGGGTGAGCTGCCGAAGCTGACGCTGTTGGCCGCCATCATCGTGTTTCGGCGTCATCCGGAGCTCACGGTGCTGGTGGCCGTCACCGGGGCACCGCTGGGCAGCTTGTTGAAGGGTCAGACCTGGTCGACCCAGCTGACGGCGAGCGCGCAGTGGATCCTCGCCGCCGTCCTCGGGGCGGTCACGTTCCGCCTGGTCGGATTTGGCGATACGGCGCACTTCCTGGCGGCGACGGTGGCGCTAATGGCGGTGTACTACGCCCTGGGGCCGGGAGTCAGCGCGGCATTGGAGGCGTCGCTGACCGGCAGCAACTTCGAGAGCGCCTTCAAGAAGCATCGCCGTCTGGCCGTCTGGATGCTGGCGGCCGGCGCGCTGCTCGCTCTCGCGTGGCGCACCCCGGCACTGGAGCCGGCTGCCCTCAAAGTTGCTGACGGCACGCTCGTCACGGTCGGCGGCGTCTTCGCCGGCTTCATACTCGGCGGCCGGACCAGCCGCATCTTTGGGCCCGGAAGTCCGATCCCGTTTCGCCCGCTGGCGGCCGCGGGGGGAATCCTGCTCGTCAGCGAGGTGACACCGGCCCCCTTGTCCTGGCTCCTTCCGCTCATCCTGGCCATTGTTGCGGGCATCTGGGCGGTCCGGGTTCGGCTCTATCCGGTCGCCTGCGGCGCGCTCGGTGCCTGCTGCAACGAGATCGTTCGGGCAGCCAACGGCGGGCAGATGCCGGTTGAGGGGCAAGGGGTGCTGACGGCGCTCAGCAATCGCGCGGCCACCTACGTCCTCGCCGGCCCCCACACGAACTTGGCCTGGCTCGACGACCGATTCAGCCTGCCGCCGCCGTTCCCCGGAATCGCGAGCGTCGGCGACATCCTGATTGCCATCGGGATGGCCTGGTTCGTGGCGACGCTGATGCTGCGCCGCCCGTCGGCGGTCGCGGCCGAGGATGCGGCCGACGACCTAGCGGCCGCCGCCTAACCTGTCGCTGTGGCCGTAATCGGGACCAGCTTTGCCCGGTGGCGTGCGGAAGGGCGCGGCCTCGATTACCGGGCGGCCTTCGAGCGGATCGTGGCGATGCGCTTCGAAATTCTTCGCCTCTCCGCGTCCTGGCGCGAGATCGAGCGATACGGTTACGAGCACCTCGACTGGCTGCTGACGACGGCCGAACGTGCCAGGCAGCCGGTGTTACTCACGGTCGGGATGAAGGCGCTGGGCTGGCCGGAGTTCTATCTGCCGGAAGGTCTCAGCCCGAGCGATGCGCCGGTCCAGCGGCGCGCCATCATGCACGTGCGTGAGGTCGCCCGGCGGTACCGGGACAATCCGGCGCTGGCCGCCTGGCAGATCGAGAACGAGCCCTTCAACCGGTCAGGGCCGAACGGCTGGTGGATCCCGCGGTCCGTGGTCCGCGCGGAGGCCGAGGCGGTCCGCTCGCTGGACCCCGACCGGCCGCTGGTGGTGACGACCTTCGCCCATTTCGATGCCGCTCTCGATCGCGCGTCGAGCCGGCAGCAATCGCGGTGGAAGCGCCGGCTCGGCCTGGCGATCCCGGCGGAGCGCGAAGCCCTCTCCGTCCTCCGCCACGGCGACATCCTGGGACTCGATGTCTACCCGTCGATTGGCTGGCTGGACCAGGACGGACGGGATCGGCTGGCGCGCGCCGCGCCCGACCAGCTGGCGTCCGTCGCCGCCTGGCAGCGGATCGCGCGACAACAAGGCAAGCGGGTCTGGGTGACGGAGGCCCAGGCTGAGCCCTGGGAAGGTCGCAGCACCCAGGGCGATCCGGTGAGCGTCCGGCCCGAGGCAATTGGCCAGCTGGTCGAGGGCCTGACCGGGATCGGCGTCGGGTCGATGCTGCTGTGGGGCAGCGAGTACTGGCTCTGGCGCGCCGACAGCGGCGACCCGCGCTGGATCGAGGCGGTGGCGTTGGTCCTCAAGGCCCTTGCATGAGGAGGCCGCACGTGGTTCCTTGGTCGGCAGATGACGATCTGGCTGCTGCTCCTTGCGTTGCTGATGCCGGTGACCCCCGAGTCGCAGCTGGCGCCAACCGGGGTGGCGTCCCGGCCGGTCGTCCTTTATGAGCTGGCCCCGACCGCGGCGCCGGTGCTCAAGGCGCGATCGGCCATCGTGATGGACCTCGACACCGGCACGACCCTGTTCCAGCTCGATCCCCACGGACGCCACGCCCCGGCGAGCCTCACCAAGGTCGTCACCGCCCTCGTCGCCCTTGACGACCTGCGACTCGACCAGCTGATCACCGTCCCCGCTTCCATCAACCAGTTGCCCTGGGACTCGACACGGATGGGACTCCGGGTCGGCGAACGGCTCACGGTGCGGGAGCTCCTCTTCGGCCTCTTCCTCAATTCCGGAAACGATGCTGCCATCACCCTGTCCGAGGCTGTGATGCCACGGCCGGCCTTCATGGCCCGAATGAACGCCAAGGCAGCCGCCCTTGGCATGGCGGACACGCACTTCGTCAACCCGATCGGCCTCGACGACCCGGCGCATTACAGCTCGGCGGCGGACCTGGCCAGGGCCGCGGTCGAATTGACAAGGCGGTTCCCGACTGTTGCCGCGATGGCGTCGATCGCCAGCCTGACTCTGCCGGCCACCTCGACGCACCACGCGTACGCGCTCTATAACCTGAACGACCTGGTCCGTAAATACCCGGGCGCAACCGGGCTTAAGACCGGCTGGACCGGGCGAGCCGGTGGATGCCTGATTGCCACCGCCACGCGAGAGGGCCAGCATCTTCTCGTCGTGGTGATGGGCTCGCCCCGCGTCTTCGAGGAAGCCGCCGCCTTGCTCGATTACGGCTTCGCCGGCGGGGTCTGAGAACAAGGCCGGACCTAGAATCCAGCCACTGCCTCGGTGTTGACCTCGAACATCTTTTTCAGGCTCGCCTACCGGCTCGGTTTCAAGCCATGGGACAGTGGCGTCCCGCCGCCGGAGCTGGTCGAGGTCATCGAGGGCGCCCGTCGGTTGCCGCCGGGCCAGG
>VBGO01000056.1 GCA_005882525.1 Chloroflexota bacterium | reverse complement strand
CCATCTATATCGCGAGGAAGGGCTGGCAAGTGACCGCGGTGGATTTCGTCCCCCGAGCCATCAAGACCGGGCGCACCAAGGCAGTCCGTGCCGAGGTCCCGGTGCGGTTCCTGGTCGGCGACGTGACCCGGCTTAGCGCGTTGGGCATCGAGCCCGGCTTTAATCTGCTGTTCGACCAGGGATGCTTCCATTCCTTACCCGAGGCGGCTCACCCCGCCTATGTGCGGGAGGTCACCCGCATGGCTCGTTCCGGCGGGACGTACTTGCTCTACGCGTTCGGGCGTCAGCCGGAAAAACGCCGCGGCCGATTCTTTCCAAAGGGCATCACGCCTGAAGATGTCCGGA
>VBGO01000213.1 GCA_005882525.1 Chloroflexota bacterium | reverse complement strand
TGACCCCCGAGAGTCCAGGCATCCTCCTCTACACGTCGGGCACGACGGGACGTCCCAAGGGAGCGCTGCTCGACCACGGCAACCTGCTCGCGCAAGGACGGGGCGTCGTCGAGGCCTGGCGATGGACCAAAGAGGACCGCCTCGTGCTGGCGCTACCGCTGTTCCACGTCCACGGCCTGGCGATCGCCCTGCACGGCTCACTGATCGCGGGTGGCTGCGCGGTGCTGGTGCCGTTCAGCCCCGAGAATGTGGTCCGCGAGCTGGCCGCAGGCGGAACGATGTTCTTTGGCGTTCCGGCCATGTATCAGCGGCTCTGCGATTACCTGGACCATCATCCCGCCGACTTGCGCCACGTTCGCCTCTTCGTGGCGGGATCCGCCCCGCTGCCGGCAACCCTCTTCGCGCGCTGCGAAAGCATCCTGGGGCAGCCCGTGCTCGAGCGTTATGGCATCACGGAGGGCGGGATCGTAGTATCCAACCCATACGATGGGCCGCGCCAGCCCGGCCGGGTCGGCTATCCGCTGCCCGGTGTCGACGTGCGCCTCGGCGACCAGGACGAAGTCCAGCTCAAGGGCGGCCAGGTCTTCAAGGGCTACTGGCACAATGCCGCGGCGACGGCCGACGCCTTTGCGGATGGCTGGTTTCGCACCGGCGACATCGGGGAGATCGGGGCGGACGGCACGCTCGCCATCCGGGGACGGATCAAGGAGCTGATCATCTCGGGCGGCTACAACGTCTATCCGCGCGAGGTGGAGATGGTCCTGGAACAGCACCCGGCCGTCGCGGAGGTGGCGGTGGCCGGCCTGCCATCGGAACGCTGGGGCGAAGAGGTCACGGCATTCGTGGTGGCGCGCACGCCGGTCGAGCAGCAGGAATTGATTGCCTATGCGCGCGAGCGGCTCTCGACCTACAAATGCCCGCGTGCTGTTCGCTTCATCGAGGCCATCCCGCGCAACGCCATGGGCAAGATCGACCGCTCGAAGCTCCGATAAGTCCCATCCCTTCCCTCCCCCACTTGCGGGGGAGGGTTAGGGTGGGGGCGTTCAGCCTGAGACTTATGTAGGCTGCTGCGTCGGCCTCATTCCCGCTCCGACGGGTTGGGCCGCAGGCTGTTCGTCGTACTCGACCGAGATGTCTTGCTTCGACCGCTCCTTGACGGTCGCGACTGCAATAAACGAGATCACCGCACAGACCAGGATGTAGAAAGCAATGGCGAGGCTGGTCTTGTAGGCGCCGATCCCCAGAAACTTGGGCCCAGCGAACAACGTCGTCGCGATCAACGGCGCCGGCCCGCCGGCGATCACCGAGGCGAGCTGATAACCCAACGACGCGCCGCTGTACCGCAATCGTCCCGTGTAGCTCTCCGCGATGAGCGCCGCCTGCGGGCCATATTGCGCGTCGTGCGGAATCAGCGAGAGGAAGATGGCGATGAACATCAGGGCTGCGACCTTCGTATCCAGCAGGCCGAAGTAGATGAAGCCCCAAACGCCCATCACTGCGACGCCGGCCATGTACACCCGCTTCCGACCCAGCCGGTCAGATAGATAGCCGAAGAGCGGGATGGAGAAGAACGACAGTACCGATGCGGCCAGGACCGCATAGAGCACGAAGTTGCGCTCTTGCTTCAGAACCGTTGTCCCGTAGGTGAAGACGTAGGCCGTGAAGATGTAGAACGGCGCTTGCTCTGAGAGGCGCAGGAAGGCCGATTGCAGAATCTCCTTCCAGTTTCGACGAATGACCTCCAGGACCGGAGCAGGCTCGATTCGCTTCGCGTCCAGCAGTCGCTGGAAGAGTGGCGTCTCGAACACACGCAACCGCACGTAGAGCCCGACCGCGACCAAAACGAGGCTGAAGTAGAAGGGAACCCGCCAGCCCCAGCTCGCAAAGCCTGTCTCGCCGGCGATCTTGCTCATGACGAGCATCGCACCGTTGGCGAGGAACAGACCGACCGGGACGCCGAACTGCGGCCAGCTGGCTATCAGGCCGCGTCTTCCTCCCCGATGGCCCCATTCCATCGACATCAGCACCGAGCCGCCCCACTCGCCACCCACGCCAACGCCCTGGACGAACCGCAGGACGACGAGAAGGATTGCTCCCCAGATGCCAATCGACGTGTAGGTCGGGACGAAGCCGATGAGAAACGTGGCGATGCCCATCAGCAGCAGCGTGGCGATCAGGGTCGCCTTGCGGCCGATTCGGTCGCCGTAATGGCCGAAGATTGCCGCCCCAATCGGCCGGGCGATAAACCCCACGGCGTAAATCAAAAAGACGTTGAGGGTCGCCACCGCCGGATCGGACTTGGGGAAGAAGAGCTTCGCAAACACGAGCGTGGTGGCGGTAGAGTAGAGAAAGAAGTCGTACCACTCGATCGACGTTCCGACCGTGCTCGCGACGACCGCTCGCCTGAGCTGCGTCCGCTCGTCAACTGTGGCCGCTGTCACTGCCACGTACGATCACCTCCTTGAATTCCCTCCTCTCGCCTATCCACTAAGGATGCATGCGGGAAGTGCCGCCTGTGAAGGAGTCCAATCGGGAAAGGCCGCCGGGTGCCCGCCAGGGCCGTAACCCCTGGGCGTAGCTGCCTGTTAGGCCAGCCCCTGGTTGGCATGCGGCTCAACACCCGTGGGAGGTGGTCATCCGTGAAAACGATCCGTCGGCTCGCGCTGCCCGCTGGTATCGCCGCGCTCCTCGCTGTCTTTGGCCTTGCCACCGCTGCCAGTGCTGACCCGGGCACCATCCTGAAATTCGACACGATGGCTCCTGTCACCGGTCCCTACGTCGGCGCGTCGAACCCCATCCGGGGGGTGCCCGGCGGCGGCCTGCCGTGGATGATCGAAAGCGGTCGTGGCTCATTGGACCGTGACGGCCACTTGAAGGTCCGCGTCGAGGGCCTGGTCCTGGCTGATCGCGCGCCGGTTCCGCCGGCCCTGCGTGGCACCAACCCGATCTCGATGTTCAAAGCCATCGTGAGCTGCCAGACCATCGGCGCCGATGGTTCGGCGACGGTTACCAATGTCTCGACCGCAACCTTCCCGGCCAACACCGAAGGCGACTCCAATATCCGGGCTATGGTCCAGCTGCCACACCCATGCATCGCGCCGATCATCTTTGTCACGTCGCCGGGCGGAGCCTGGTTCGCCGCGACCGGCAACTAACTCTTTAGACACAGCAAGGCCCGGCCCTATGGGGCCCGGCCTGCCGCGCTTAGACCTTTTGCACCTGAACTTGCGGGATGTCTGCGAAGTCGGCATCCTGCGTAAAGACGACCAGGCCGTGCCGGAGGCCGGTCGCCGCGATCCAGGTATCCATCACGCGCGGACGGCGGCCGGTGGCTCGGGCCTCCGCGACGATCGAGGCGAAGGTATGAGCGACCTCCGAATCGATGGGAATCGCCTCGAGTTCGCGCTCAACCCTGGTAACGGTCCGAAGACGCCGGGCTCTGGTGGGTCCGTCCTTGGCAAGAAGCACACCCAAATGCAACTCCGCCAGGGTAATGACCGAGATCGCCGACTCGTCGGGTAGGTTTCGCAGAGTCCGCCCGGCTTCTGCCGCGATAAACACCGACGTGTCGAGCAGCCCTCTCAAAGCTCGTCGACCCGGTCGCCAAGAGCGGCCTCGACGTCATCGCCGAAGCGGTCATCAAGTGCGGCCTCGCCAATGATCCCTTCGACGACAGAGCGCGGGACGAACGTCGACCGCGATGCGAGTGGGCCCAACGCGGCAATCTCGCGTCCAGCCACCGTAATGAGAAAGCTCCGCCCGGCCTCGACCTGACGCAGGATCCCCGCACTATCGTTACGCAGCTCCCGAACGGGAATCCTGGTTGGCCCCGAGCCACTCGAGTCCGCGGCTAGCGTTCGCACGATTTTGGTCGGCTTCCCGTGCTGGGCATCATATTCGTGACCCAATTGCTTGGCCTCCGCGTAGGGAATGCCGAGGTGCTTTTCGATGAGTGCGTACGTAAAGCCCTTTTCCCGAAGCTGGAAAGCGCGTCGCCTGATACCGCGCTCCGACTTCTCCATCGTTGCCATCTATTGTAGCATATGTGCTACGACATCGGATTTAGCTCGCTGCCTGGCCGAGGGTTACCGCTTGGCTGCTGGCTTGGGCGAGCCCCGTTCGGCGGGTGTCAGCGAGCACCACGCAACGACGATCTTGCCGAGCTCGGCCGCACGAGCCTGGGCATCGGCCGGGTCGGCAAAGCGCATGAACCGTGCGCTCGGACCGGTCCCCTCCAGGTGCGGGAACTTTCCGGGAATCCGTGCTCCGCGATTGAACATCACGGACGCCTGTTTCTTGCTGACCTGCACAAACGTTGCGAAGTCGCCGTCGTAGCCAAAGGTCAGCGTACCGTACTTCACAAACTCCGTCATCCGGCGGTCGGCCCGCAGGATGATCTCCCGCACCCGCCGGATGGTCGCCTCGGCCGGCAGCTTCTTTTCAGCGAACCAAAGTTCGACCTCAGGGTTTGTCTTCAAGAGACCAGCTGGAGATGGATCCCGTCGCGAAGCCGCCGCCGCCGCCGCTCGGTCCGTCATCGGGCCACAGCTCGGTCGCCCGTTCCGCGGCGTCCCTGATGAGATTGGCGTCAATTTCGTGCCGAGTCAGCGGAATGCCGTACTTGGGCCATTCGCACACAAACGCGACGGGTCCCGGTGGAGGAAGAGGCCAGGCCCAGAACGTCTGCTCCGCGACGGGCCCACCGGAACTGCCGCCGGAATACATCAACATCGGTCCCTTGTGGGATTTGTTCTGTGGCCCGATCATCGGTGGACCTAGGCTTGTGGCCTTCGACCCGTCGGAAAACTGGATCCCGAAGCGCAGGATCTCATCGTCCATCTGGCCGCCGGTCGCTCCTGGCCGGCCGCGAAATCCAGCAAGACCGTGCATCGGATCCCAGACCACGCCTTCGGTACGGCAGTGGGCCACAACCTGAAACTCGAATCCATTCGGAAACGCGGTGATGTGCTGGACTCTGATGGCAGCCTTCGGCGATCGAGCTAGAAGGACATTGATCGGAACGGCCTCGCCAAGAACGTGCTCCGGCCGCATCCATTTGGGCCGCTCGTACGGTTCCGACGGAGGCGGGGGCGGTCGCGGTGGTTCAAAGAATGCCAGGCAACCATCGTACCGCTGGCGGCCTCGCTGCTATGCAAGACGCTGGAGCTAGCGGACCGACGCCCAGGAACCCTGGCGGGCGCTCCGGGCAACCGCCTCGCAGACGAGCATCGACTCGTGCCCATCGGCAAACGTCGGATAGTCGGGCTTGGCCGGAGCACCTCCGGCAACCACGCCGTAGATCGCCCGATACAGGGCCCTGAAGGTGTCCGCAAATCCCTCGACGTGTCCGGCAGGTAAGCCGCTGGCGGCGCGACCCTGCGCATTGAGCAGCGCAGGGTCCTTCGAGAAGAGCTCGTTTGGCCGTCCGCGGTGGCCGATCCACAGCTCATCCGGCCGCTCGGAGTGCCAGGCCGCGGCAGCGCTCGACCCGTCGATTTCGAACTCGAGCGTGTTTTTGCGTCCTGGGCTGATTTGGGAGATCGTCAGGTTGCCGAGCGCCCCGTTTTCATAGCGGAGCAGGATGGTCGCGCAGTCCTCGGTCGTGATCGTTCGAG
>VBGO01000055.1 GCA_005882525.1 Chloroflexota bacterium | reverse complement strand
GATCACGAACCCGCTCGACAATGCCACGCTCCAGGGTCGTTTCGACCACTACCCGATCCGTCGCGGCCATACCCGCGTCAAGGAGCTGCTGGCGGCCGGGGTCAACGTTTGCCTGGGGCACGACTCGGTGATGGACCCCTGGTACCCGCTCGGCAAAGCCGATCCTCTCCAGGCGGCGTTTACCCTTGCCCACTACGGTCAGATGTCCGGCTACGAAGAGATCCGGACGTTGATCGACATGATCACCGTCAACGGCGCCCGAACCCTTGGGCTGACCGATTATGGCCTGGACCCTGGGTGCAAGGCCGACCTGGTGCTGTTCGACGCGCCGACCGAGAGCGACGCGATCCGGCTGATGGCACCACGGCGGCTGGTGATTCGCGGCGGCAAGGTGGTGGCACGAGCCGAGCCGGCCCAGCATCTCGTCACCTGGAAGGGCCGCGAGGAGCCGGTCGACTTCATGCCCGTGCGAGGCCAGGAGTAACCGGCGTTCGGGACCCTAGACGTCCTCGCCAGATCCGCTAACGACGTCGGCCACCGGCCGCGAACGGGTCAGCAAGGGGATGGCCTCGCGGATGTATTCGGCTCCGGAGCCCACCGTCCAGATCACGGCAATCAGCAGACCCCAGACGGCCACGGTGAACGGCCCCACCGCTGTCACCAGGAGGCTGCCGGGTCCCGCGTGGCTACTCAGCAACCCACCCTGTCTGGCGTCGCCTTCGAGGAGGACCAGGAAAAGGGCGACGATGGTGATCAGCGTCTTGGCCTTCCCCCAACCGCCGGCCGGGATGACGATCCCGAGGGCAGCCGCATAGCTTCGTAGCCCGGTGACCAGGATCTCTCGGGCGATGATGACCGCCGCCATCCATCCAGGAGCGAGATGGGCCACTGCCAGCGCGATGAGCAGCACGGCCACCAGGATCTTGTCCGAGGTGGTATCAAGGTAAACGCCGAGCGGCGACACCAGGCGGTGGCGGCGAGCGATCTGGCCGTCAAGCGTGTCCGTGAGCGATGCCGCCACGAACAGCACGGCTGCGGCCAGATAGCCGTAGCGACCGCCGGATACCACCAGCGCATAGAGGATGGGCGCCGCGATGATTCGCGAGAAGCTGAGCAGGTTTGGAGCCGACCAGAGGGAGGGCACGGCGATCAGCCACGCCGCTGCGCGACGTGCAGCGCCACGATGCCGAGCGTCATGCGCTCGACGGATACCGAGAAGCCGATACCCTCCAGCTGGCGGGCGAGCGCATGGGGCTGGGGGAAGGCCTGCACGGTCTCGGCCAGGTATCGATAGGCGGATGCCTCGCCACGATCGCGCAAACCGGCGACGGCCGGCATGACGCGGCTGAGATAAAAGCGATAGGCACGCATCAATAGGCCCCGCTGCGGGGGCGCGAACTCGAGGATCACCAGCCGTCCGCCAGGCCGCAGCACCCGGAACATCTCCCGCAGGGCCGCCTCTCGGTCGACGAGATTGCGCAGGCCGAATCCGATCGTGATGGCATCGACGCTGGCGTCGGACTCGCTGAGCTTCATGACATCACCCAGGCGAAATTCGATCCCTGGCTCGCGACGGCGGGCGATCTCGAGCATGGCCGGCGAGAAGTCGACCCCGATCACACGCCCGGACGGTCCGGTGAAGGCCAGCAGCTCATGGGCGAGCTTGCCGGTGCCGGTACACAGATCGAGCGCGGTTTGACCCGGACGGAGCCCCGCGCGCTGGGCTGCTCGGTGGCGCCAGGCGCGGTCGCGGTCAGCACTGAAGAACCGGTTGCGAGCGTCGTAGCCGGCGGCCACCTGGTCGAACATCTGCCGGATCCGTTCCGCCGGCGCCTGCTGCCCCACGCTCACGATTATGGCCGCCTCAGGCCGTATCCCGATTGCGACCGATGCTGCGGTGGAGTACGGTGATCTCGTGCCAGAGCTGGGACGCCGGGTCGGCATCGGGCTGGCCGCCCGAGGCGACGTCCGCGAGGCCGCCGTCTGGGCGCGGCGGGTCGAGGAGCTCGGCCTTGATTCCATCTGGGTCCACGACAGTTATTTCGAGCGCGATCCCATCACGTACTTGACCGCCATGGGAATGGAAACCCGCCGGATCGGACTCGGCGCGGGTGCCCTCAACCCTTACACGCGCCACCCGGTGGTGGTGGCGATGACGATGTCGGCGCTCGATGACCTGGCGCCGCGCCGCTGCACCCTGGCGTTGGGGAGCGGCCTGCCGCTGCGGCTTTCCCAGATGGCCATTCCCTACGACGACACGGTCGCCCGCGTCTCGGAAGCCATCGACCAGATCCGCCGGCTGTGGAGCGGTCAGCCGCTAAAGCTCAACGACAAAGTCCCCCCTCTGCAACCGATGTTTCAGCCACCGCACCGGATTCCGATCTACATCGCCGCCTACCGCACGCCCTTTCTCGACCTCTGCGGAGAGAAAGCCGACGGCTACCTGGCGCGTCCGGCCGAGTCTCTACCCGCGTTCCAGAAGATGCGAGCCCGCGTGCTCGAGAGTGCGGCGGCTCATGGACGGTCGGCCGGCGACATCGACTTCCGCGGCTACCTCCTCTGCCTCTTCGACAGCAGCCGGCAGGCGGCGCTGAACCGGGCCAAACGCGAGCCGTTCGTGATTTACATGATCTCGGTCCTCAGCGACATTTCGATGAAGCGGGCCGGGTTCGACCCTGCGCTGCGCAGCCAGATCGCCAGCGCCTGGCGGGCCGAGGACTACCATCGCGCGGGCGAACTGATCCCCGATGAGCTGCTGGATGCCTTCATCCTGTGCGGCACCGTCAACGACGTGGCGGTCCGGGCCGCGGCCTACCACGAGGCCGGCATGGATGTGCCGCTTTTGCAGCCCATCCTGCAGGAGACTGCCCAGATCGACGCAGTGCTCGACGCCGCCGTCGCCTTCGCGTCGGAGTCCGTCACGGCGGCGACCGTCCCCACCCTGGGCTCTGAAAAAGTGGGCGGGACGGAAAGGCCTGGCATTGGCCGCCGGTTGGCCGGGGCCTGGGAAGTGGTCCGTCCTTTCAGCTTCACCGCATCGCTGCTGCCGGTCTCGGTGGGCGGCGCCATCGCGCTCAGCCAGGGGCGCATGCACTGGCCGCTCTTCTTCGCGGCGTTGCTGGGGGCGCTCGGCTTGCATATCGGGACCAACGTCACCAACGAGATCTATGACGTACGACATGGCATCGATTCGATCACCTCGCCCCGTATGTCGATGGCGATCCTGAAGGGCCGGATCAGCGAGCGCGATGCGTTCGTGGTCGCATGGTCCGGATTCATCCTTGCCCTGCTGATGGGTATCTTCCTGACGCTCCACCGCGGTTGGCCGATCGTGCTTCTCGGGCTGATCGGATTCATCGGCGGCTACTTCTATACCGCCCCGCCCTTCCAGTACAAGTACCGGGCGCTCGGCCTACCCCTGGTCTTTGTCCTGATGGGCCCGTTGATGGTGATCGGGTCCTATTACGCCGTGACCGGCAGCTTCGACGCCAACCTGCTGATCGTGTCGCTGCCGGTCGGCCTGCTGGTCACCGCGATCCTGCACGGGAACGAGTGGCGCGACGTGGCGGAGGACACCCGCCACGGCTTCACCACGTTTTCGGCCCAGGTCGGCCGGGAGGCCGCGCACTGGGTCTACGTGATGCTCGTCCTCGGCGCCTACGTCGCGGTCGGCCTGGCCGTAATGGTCGGCGCCCTACCGACGCTCGCGCTCCTGACGCTGTTCAGCCTGCCGCTGATGGCCTTGATTTTGCGGGACGCAGAGCGCGGGGCCGAGGGCCACCTCCGGGCGATCGCGATGATCGACCTGATGACGGCCCGCCTTCACAGCGCCTTCGGCGTGCTGCTCCTGGTCGGCCTGGTCGCGGGGTCGGCGGTCCGCTGAAGCGGGTCATCGCCAGCCTCGGCCTGGCCGCGGCCGTCTGGACGGCGACCTTCCGCGGCCCACGGCCGCAGTTCTGGCTACGGATGACCCTCGGGGTCGGCGGGCTGGGCGCGTACAGCCTGATCACGGAGCCAGCCCTGCGGCGCGAACGGGTTCGGCTCAAAGATTTCGTGACCGGGCTCGGCTCGGCCGCCGGTTTGTATGCGATCTTCCAGGTCGGCGACCGGCTGGCGCGGCGGATGATGCCCGCCGGTGATCGGGAGATTGCCGGGATCTACGAGCTGCGCGGCGCGGCCCCACGCGCCGCGATCGCCACCGCCCTCGGGCTGGTGATCGGCCCGGGCGAGGAGCTGTTCTGGCGGGGCCTCGTCCAGCGGCGGTTGATGCGACGCTTCGGCCGGCTCCGCGGCACGCTGCTCGCCTCATCAATCTATGGCGGGGTCCACCTGGTCTCGGAGAATCTCACGCT
This sequence comes from Chloroflexota bacterium, assembly GCA_005882525.1. Taxonomy (GTDB): domain Bacteria; phylum Chloroflexota; class Dormibacteria; order CF-121; family CF-121; genus CF-13. Next base: position 15,433 of record VBGO01000055.1, on the reverse strand, counting down.
CACCGGAGCGGCGGCCACCGCCGGCCTCTTCTGGGGCGCCGTATATGCTCGCGAAGATCGGGTGGCCCCGTTGATCATCAGCCACGTCGCCTGGGATATCTGGATCTTTTTGATCGCCCCGACGGTTAAAGTGATGCCATCCTCGAGACGAAATTGAACCTGGGCCGGGAACTGATCAGCGGGGACGCCATTCAGCGCCGCGTCCGCGAGCTGGCCGGCGACATCTCGCGAGACTACCGGAACGCCGAGCGGCCGATCATTCTGCTGTCCGTCCTCAAGGGGTCGGTCTGTTTCGCGACGGACCTGAGCCGGCACATCACGGTTCCCGTCAACTTCGACTACGTCGCGGTCAGCAGTTACGGCTCCGGCACCGAATCATCAGGCCACGTCCAACTGCTCAAGGACCTCACCATGGACGTCACCGGGCGCGATGTCTTGATGGTCGAGGACATCATCGACACCGGGCTGACCACCTCGTTTCTCTTCGAGCACGTCCAGCGGCACCGGCCGGCATCGCTCAAACTCTGCGTCCTCCTCAACAAGGAGGAGCGCCGGATCACGCCGGTTCCCATCTCTTACAAGGGCTTCGACATCCCCAATGCGTTCGTCGTCGGCTACGGGCTCGACTACGACGAGCTCTACCGGAACCTCACCGCGGTCCACGTGCTCGAACCGTAGCGCCCGGGTCCTTACTGGTTCGCGCCGCCCTCGAGCGTGTTGAGCAATTGCTTGACGACGTTGACCGGGATGGCAAAGCCGACGCCGACGTTGCCGGCGACCGGGCTCTCGATCGAGTCATTGACGCCGATCACCCGGCCCTGGGCGTTGAGCAACGCGCCGCCGGAGTTTCCGGGGTTGATCGGCGCGTCCGTCTGGATCAGGCCGGTGAGACCGGTACTCTGGTTGCTCCGATTGAGCCCGGACACGATCCCGGCCGTCATGGACTCGGCAAGGCCGAAGGGGGCGCCGATGGCGTAGACGGTGTCGCCGACGCGAACCGCGCTTGAGTCACCGAGTGCCAGCGGGTGCAGGCTCGACGCCGCCACCGAGACGTGAACGACGGCCAGGTCGGCGGAGGTGCTCGAACCCGCCACGGTGGCCGGAGCCGTCTTGCCGTCGTTGAAGGTCACCTGGATCTGGCTGGCTCCCGCGATCACGTGGGCATTGGTGAGGATGTTGCCGCTCGGGTCGAGGACAATCCCGGAACCGGTCCCCTCCCCTGACCGGCCACGGCGGGCGATCTCGGTGGTGATGGTGACCACCCCCGGCGCGGCCTGCTTATATAAGGCGGCGGCGGACAGCGCCTGCGCCGGGCTGGCGCTGGTTACCGGTGATGAACTCGTCGAGGTTTTCAGACTGGCCGCGGCCGGCGACGACGCCGGCAGGCGGCTGATGACGGCCTGGGCGCCCAGCGCCCCACCGGCCAGGCTCCCGATCAGCAATAGCACGATCGCGAGCATCGTCCGTGGACGTGGGCGTCCGCTTTCTCGGGGTGGCGCCGGCGCTGCCGGCGGCGGCGGCTCGGGCGCTGGATGATCCTGGGGCTGCGCGATCACCATCCCATGATGACGGACGCAACCTTACGAACGGGTGATGGGCGGCTAAGAGGGCTCTAAGACTTTGGGCTTCAGGAGGCCTGCCGGGCTCCCGCCCGGTCCGCGTCGAAGATGAACCCACTCCGGTTGCGCAGCACCTCGGCAACGGTTTGGCTGAGGCGGCTGGGCAACAGATTCGCCTTGACCAGGTAGGCGGCGGCGTTGAGTCGTTGCGCCTCCCGGATCAGTTGCGGATCGTCGTCCTCGCTGCACATGACGACCAGCAGATCGCGCGTCGTCTCGTCCTCACGAAGGGCGGCCAAAACCTGCAGACCGTCCAGTTGCGGGACGTGAACATCGAGGAGGATCAGGTCCGGCTTGAGCGAGCGAGCCAGCTTGAGCCCGGTATCCCCGTCAGGCGCTACCGCGACCCGATAACCCTCGAGTTGCAGCTTGAGCTGATAGAGATCGGCAATGTCAGGATGATCTTCGACCATCAGAACGCGAGGCTGGGGTGGCATGGTCCCCCTCAGGGGCAACCAGCGTAGCGCCGGCAGCCAACCGGGTCAAGCCATCAGTTGGGGGGACAATCCTCCCGAACAGCACTCATTTTCTAGCCCGATTTCACACGGCAGAAAACGGGAAATAGCGCTTCCGCGCGATGGCCCAGCTCGACCGCTGCTTCGCTAGTGGCTGCAGCCGCGGGCGGTGCCGGCGTCGGCACCGGTGTCGAACGAGCTCCCGCACGAGCAGCTCGAAACGGCATTCGGGTTGTGCACCGTAAAGCCGCCACCCATCAGGCTGTCGACAAAATCGATCTCCGCGCCCTTGATGTACTGGGCACTGACCGAGTCGACGAACAGCCGTACGCCGCCGACTTCGCTGACGGCATCGCCTTCCTCGGGACGATCCTCGAAGCCCATGCCGTACGACATCCCGGAGCAACCGCCCGGCTGGACGAAGACCCGCAAGCCCATTTCGGCACGCCCCTGCTTCTGGAGCAAGTCGCGCAACTGGGTGAGCGCCGAGTCGGTGATGCTGATCAATTCCGTATCGCGTTCGATCATTTCCTGAGCCATGTGAACCCCATTATACGGCCTGACTTTCTCGCTCCGGCCACTTTCGAGTTGTAACGGGCTGGTGACGCCCCTAGGGAAACTGCTGTCCGGCGAGCGGGCGAAGGGCATGGGTGTGCCCCACCGGCCGCCAGCGAACCGCCACGACCGCATCCCGTACCACCGCCAGCATCTCGTCGGGTGGCACGGTGGCCGTGGCGCCCAGGCGTTCCCCGGCTCGTGGCTGAACCTGCCGGACGCCGTAGACGTACCGCCGCCGGCCCCGGTAGGTGAAAAAGGGGGGCTGGTCGGGCTGACCGGCACGCACCAACCGCTCGATCTTCTCGAAGGGCTGGTCCCAATCGAGCCCGGTCTGGCGTACGGGTGGCTCGTAGGTTCCGCGCTCGAGCTCGGGACCGATGGCATCGATCCGGCCGGCCTGCAGCTTCGCCAGGGTCTCGTCCAGGGCGCCAAGCCCCTCCTCGACCAGCCGCTTGCTCAGCGTCCCCGCCGTGTCGTCGTCGTCGATCTCGATCCGCCGCTGCGCGAGGATCGGCCCGGCGTCGACCCGCGGCACCGCCAGATGCACGGTGATCCCCGCCTCGAGGTCGCCATTGGCGATCGTCCAGTAGATCGGCTCCGGTCCGCGGTGGCGCGGGAGGAGCGAAGGGTGGACGTTGAGCCATCCCCGACTCGGCACCGCCAGCGTTGGCGCCCTCAGGATCTGGTCGAAGCTGGCCATCACCACGACGTCGGGCTCGTAGGCGCTGAGCGAGCGAACAAACGCCTCAGCGTTGGCATCCGCCGTCACCTCGACGGGGCGGCCCAGGTACCCGGCGATTCGCGCGATCAGGTCCGCCTTGGGATGGGTGCGCTGCCAACGCGCGCTGCACACCACGGCGACCAGGTTGACGCGCTTCTCGATCAGGTGAAGCAGGAAGGCGGTCCCGTAGTCGGATGGGATCCCGCAGTAGACGACCCGAAGGCCCCGCTCGTCGAGCCGCGGTCCGGCGTAGGGCCCGCGCGGAACCTCCTGGGCGTCGATCGGCACCATCGAGAACTCCGGCTTGGACCAAATCCGGCCGGAGAGCTCGTCGAGCCAGGGGTCGTCGAGAGCACCACGCTGCGGGACGGCCACGGCGGTCAGGCCATCGCCTGTCGGACGACCGGCGGTCGCTGGCTGACATCGCCGTAGGCCCATCCGAGCAGGTCCATGACATGGACCACCGGAATGTCGTGGCCGGCGCGCTGCAGGCCCATCCCGATTTGCAGGATGCAGCCCGGGTTGGCAGAGGCGATCAGCTGCGCCCCGGAGTCGACGATGTGCCGTACCTTCCAGGCGAGGGCCTCTTCGGAAATCTCGGGATGGGTCAGGTTGTAGACACCCGCCGAGCCGCAACACCAGTCAGACTCCTTCATCTCCACCAGCTCGATGCCGGGGATCGTCTCGAGAACGTGCCGCGGCTGGCGGTGGATCTTCTGGCCATGCACCAGGTGACAGGGATCCTGGTAGGCGACGCGCAGAGGGATGAGGCGCGACGGCGGCCGAAGCCCGATCTCCACCAGGAACTCCGACGCATCCCTGACCGTCCGCGAGAACGCGGCGCCGGCCTCCCGCCGCGGGGCATCGTTGCGCAGCTGGACCTCATATTCCTTCATGTTGGAACCGCAGCCGGCGGCATTGACGACAACCGCATCGAGTCCCTGGCCGTTGAAGGCATCCATGGTTGCGCCGGCCAGGCGCTCGGCGGTTTTTGCCTCGCCGGCGTGCGAGGCCAGCGCCCCGCAGCAGACCCGGGTCGACGGCAGCACGACGTCGCAGCCGTTCATGGCCAGGGCGAGCGCGGTCCGGCGGTTGGTGCCGTGAAACATCTCGTCCTGGATGCAGCCGGTCAGCAGGCCGACGCGGGCACGACGGGCGCCCTGAGCCGGCGTCAAAGCGGCCAGCGGCACCTGGCGCGGGCTGGTGTCGCCCACCGGAGGAAAGGCGGCAAACTTTCCGAGCGGCAGAATCCTCCAGATGCCGCTCCGGCGCAACAGGGCCGCGAGACGGAGAGCCCGGATGGCGCGATACAGCCAGCCCGCGGTTCGCAGCCGGCGCGAATGGGGCAACAAGCCGTTCAGCAATAGGGCCCGGACCATCCGGTCGCGACGATTCTGCGGCGGAGTCTGGGCCCGGGCCATCTCCATCACCGATCCGAACTGGACGCCCGACGGGCAGGCGGTTTCGCAGGCCCGGCAGTTGAAGCATTGATAGATGTGCGCCTGAAATCGCGGATCGTCGAAGGCCACCAGCCCGAGCGCCGCCTCCTTGATCTGCCACATCCGCCCGCGCGGACTGTCACCCTCATGGTGGAGGGCACGGAACGTCGGACACTTCGGGAGGCAGAGCCCGCAGTGGATGCAGTCGCGGACCAGGTCCATGTCGATGCCGGCGGCTGGAGCGGGGACGCCATCGCGTTCGAGCTGCCGCTTGAAGTCGAGGCTGGCGGGTTGCCTCATCGGTTGCCTAGATCCCGCCAACGAACCGGCCGGGGTTGAGGATGCCGTTCGGATCGAGCGATTGCTTCAATGCGCGCATGATGGGAAAACCGGGCGCCGGAGGCCCCCAGACGTCGAGGGCCTGCTTGATGGCCGGCGGCGCCGCCAGCACCACGACCTGGCCCTCGTCACCCGCCGCGGAGCGGAGCCGCTCGAGCGCGCCCGCTGCCGTGTTCGCCGGCACCCGTACGTCGACCAGGCCTGCCGCCGGCTGAACGACGGTGTGCGCATCACCGGGAAGGCCATCAACAACGAGGGGCTGCGTACGCAGCGGAGTCATCGCCCGCAGCAGGACAGTGTCGTCGCCCGGGGCCGACCAATCTCGGATCGCGTCCCAAAACAAGGCCGGGATGTTCTGGCCCTCGACCCGACCGCCAGCGTCACGGATGGTCCGGACGGCCAGATCGCGGGCAGCCTCGACCTCGCGGGCATACCCTTCCAGCTTGAGCCCCAGCGTCCAAGGCCAGTCCTGCGACAGTCCGCACGTCTGCAGGGCGTTGCGGTCCAGCGCGGTCGAGGCCGAGGGGGCCAGGTACTCATGCGCCAACCTGGTTGCCGCAGCGATCGCCGGCCCGGGCAGGTCGAAGTGGCCCAGCAGCGCGGTCTCGGCTTCCGGGCGGGCCTGGACCTTGAGGTTCACCTCGGCGATGAGGCCGAGGGTACCGAGGGCGCCGATGTGCAGCTTCATCAGGTCGTAGCCGGCGACGTTCTTCACCACCCGGCCGCCGGCGCGGGCGACCTTACCGGATGGGTAGGCGACGGCGATGCCGATCACCCAGTCCCGGACGGTGCCGTAGCGGGCGCGGCCGAGCCCGTTGGTGTTGCCGGCCAGCATCCCACCGACCGTCGCTCGTCCCGGGTGTGGTGGGTCAAGCGGGAGGCGCTGACCCTGTGCCCGCAGCGCCGACTGGAGGTGGTCGATCGTCATCCCGGCTTCGACCCGGCACGTCAGGTCGGCGGGCTCATACTCCAGGAGACGGCTCATCGCCTCGGTCGAGAACGCGACGTCGTACCGTCGCGGCGCCGTCCCCAATGGCATCTGCGTGCCGCCGCCCCAGACGACAACCGGGGTTTGCGCCAGGTCGCAAAGTCGAAGTCCGCGGGCCGCGTCCTCGGCATCGACCGGTCGCATCATCGTTGAGGGCAGCAGGCCGTCGACGCTGAGCAGACGTTGCCGCTGGACGCTGATCTGGTTGCCGGGTACAGCCTCGGTCCGCGCTCTTACACCCACAGGTCCTCACGTGCGCCCAGCGCCGCCGTCGTCCCTGGCCGGTAGCCGGGAGGATAGCGCGGCGCGGAGGGCTTGAGTGCCTCGCCCGGAAAGACCTTTCCGGGATTCATCAGACCATGTGGATCGAACACGCGCCGAATGTGATCCATGACCTCGAGGTCGTCGTCGGAGAAGACGTACCGGATGTTCTCCCGCTTCTCCAACCCGATGCCATGTTCACCGGTCACCGATCCGCCGGCATCGGCGCATAGCCTCAAGATCTCATCGCCAATGCGGAGGACGGATTCGTACTGGCCCGGCTGGAAGGCATCGAAGAGCACCAGTGGATGCACGTTGCCGTCCCCCGCGTGAAAGACGTTGCAGATCTTGAACCCTGTCCGCGCGCTGATGGCATCGATTTTGGCCAGGGTCTCCGGAAGCTTGGTGCGGGGTACGACGCCATCCATTACGTAGAAGTCGGGCGAGAGGCGGCCCATCGCCGAGAAGGCCCCCTTGCGCCCCTTCCAGAGTGCCTGGCGTTCCGCCTCGTTGCGGGCGACCCGGACTTCACTGGCCCCGTTGTCGCGGCAGACTCTGGCCATCCGCTCGCCGCACTCGTCCGCAACCTCCTGCGTGCCATCGACTTCGAGCAGCAGCACCGCGCCGGCATCCAGCGGGTACCCGGCGTGCGATGCCGCTTCGATCGCCTGGATGGAGAGTTTGTCCATCATCTCGATGGCGGCTGGAAGGATCCCGGTGCGGACGATGGCGGACACGGCGTTGCTCGCTGTCGCCACGTCCGGGTAGACCGCCATCAGGGTCTTCTGTACGGGCGGCAATGGCTGGATCTTGACCCAGATCCGCGTGACGACACCCAGCGTCCCCTCCGATCCGACCAGCAGCCCGGTCAGGTCGTAGCCGGTCGCCTCAGCCGCGTTGCGCCCACCGACCTGCACCAGCTCGCCGCTGGCCAGGGCGACCTCCAGGCCGGTGACGTGGTTGACGGTGACGCCGTAGAGCAGCGTGTGCGGCCCTCCGGCGTTGGTGCCCACGTTTCCGCCGATCGTGCAGGCCCCCTGGCTCGACGGATCGGGGACGTAGTAGTAGCCGTGCGGCTTGAGCGCCTGGCTCAACGCCAGGTTGACCACCCCGGGCTGCACCACCGCCCGCAGATTCTCGATGTCGATCTCGAGAATGCGATCCATCCGGGCAAAGGTGAGGACGACACCGCCCTCGACGGGAACCGTGCCGCCCGCCAGGCTGCTGGCGGCCGAGCGAGCCGTCACCGGCACCCGCGCGTCAGCGCAAATCTTGACGACCTGCGCCACCTCCTTGGCCGTGGCGGGGATCACGACGATGTCGGGCAGCGCCGTCTCCGGGCTGGCATCGTACTGGTAGAGCCGGACCTCATAGGGATCGGCGAAGGCATAGGGCGCGCCGACCACGTCGCGGAGGAGGCCCAGCAATCGTTCGCGATCCGCGGCATCCATTCGGCTTACAGCCTACCCCCCACCCTGCCCTCCCCCGCTGACCGGGGGAGGGTGATTTGTGGACGCCGGGTACCCCTTAATTGAGCGTGGGGATGATCCCCGGGATCAGGTAGACCTGGATCATGGCGACGATGCCCACGGCGGCGGTAAGGATCAGGCTGTAGCCGATGGTGCGGCGGAAGATCTCGCCTTCCGCGCCCACCCGGTTGACGCCTGCCGCGCCGACCGAGAGGTTTTGCGGACTGATCATCTTGCCCATCACGCCGCCCGATGAATTCGTTCCGGCAGTGAGGATCGGGTTGAGGTGATGTCCGCCGATCACGATCTGCTTGGCGGTGACCGCCTGCATCGGGCCGAACAGGGTGTTGGACGCCGTATCGCTCCCGGTCAGAAAGACGCCCAGTGCGCCGATCACGGCCGAGAAGAAGGGGAAGACGGCGCCGGTTTTCGCCATCAACAGGGCAAGGGTGGAGGTCATTCCCGAGAAGTTCATGACGGCGGCGATGCCCAGGATGAAGGCGATGGTCATGATCGGCAGCGCCAGCTGGCGCAGCGTCCGTCCGTAGGTGATAAAGAAGAGGCGCAGCGGTGCCCCGCGGATCGCCATCACGATGAAGGCGATGATGGAGGCGAAGAGGACGAGGCTGCCGGCTGCCAACAGGAAGTCCCAGGTGAAGGTGACCGGATAGGCCGTCGACTTGGACACGATCGGCGGTTCCTGGAAGATCTGCGGCTTCGGCTTGGCTGAGCTGCCGCTGTAGCTGCCGGGCCACTGGAAGCGCCAGAACGGGAATTTGAAAGCCCCCGCGTCGACGGCCGGGGCGGGACCGACCCACGGATTGGGGCAGAGCTTGTACAGCGGCTGGCCGCACTTGAGGTCGGCGGTGATGTTTGCCGGTGTGTGTAGCGCATTCTTGACGTTACCGGGCGGGCTGCCGGAGAAAAACGGCAGGTTCCCCATCTGGCCGATCAGGATGACTACCACCAGAATCACGTACATCATGTAGGCGCGCACCACCCGGGCCGGGGGATCGGCAACCTGGGCAACCGCGGCGCCCACGCTTCGAAGCCTGGCGGTCGCGCCGGCCGGCGCCGCCTCGCGGTCGGCGGCGAAGCCCCAGAGCGCCCGCGGCTTCCAGACTCGAAGCAGCAAGGCGACCGCCGCCATCGAGACCAGCGCGGCAAGCACGTCCGTGAGCTCCGGGCCGATGAAATTCGAGACCAGGAATTGGACGATGGCGAACACCACCCCCGCAGCCAGGACGGCCGGCAGGACTTCGACCATGCGTTTCCAGCCGGCGAGGACCACGATCAAAAAGCCCGGGATGATGATCGAAAAGACGGGGAGCTGGCGCCCAACCATGGCGGAGAGCGCCAGGGTCACCGGCGTCTGATCAGCGGCGCTGTGGCCGATGATCGGCGCCGTTAGCAAGCCCAGGGTGACCACCGGAATGCCGATCGATCCGAACGCCACGGGCGCGGTGTTGGCAAGCAGCGCCAGGACGGCCGCGCTGATCGGCTCGAATCCGAGACTGGCGAGGATGGCGGCCGAGATGGCGACCGGGGCACCGAAGCCGGCGATGCCCTCCATCAGGGCGCCGAAGCAGAACGCCACCAGCAGGGCCTGCACCCGCCGGTCCTCCGTTAACCGGGTCAGCGAACGCCTGATGACGTCGAAGTCCCCACTGGCGAGAGTCAGGTTGTGAAAAAAGACGGCGTTGAGCACGATCCAGCTGATCGGCCACAACCCGTTCGCCATGCCCTCGGTGGTCGCCGAGACGTCGAGACCCACCGGCATGCCCCAGACCAGGGCGGCCAGTACGGCGGCGGAGAGCATGGCGACCAGCGCCGAGAGCCACGCCGGCATCCTGAGGAGTGCCAGCATCACGAACAGGATGTACAGAGGAATCCCGGCGACGATCGCCGAGACAACGATGCTGTCGCCGATCGGCTGGTAGGTCTGATGGAACGCCAGGATTGCGATGGCCCCGGTCATAACGAGAACCTCCCTTCCGTCCCCGCTTCTCCTCTAAGCGTTACACAGGGCGGGGTCGAGACGCCACAATGGGCAGCGTGGCAGACTCGGCGGTTCGCCCCTCGACCCGGCTCGGCGCTCCGCTCAAGCTCGATGACTTCGAGCCGGCGGCCAGGGAGGTCCTTCCCCAGGCCATCTACGACTACATCGCCGGCGGCTCGGAGGACGAAGCGACGCTCCACGCCAACCGCGAGGCGTTCGCCCGGTATCGGTTTCGCTTCAAGGTGCTGGCCTCGGCGGACCGTCCGGATCTGAGCAACGAAGTCCTCGGGCAGCGGTTCCAGATGCCCGTGCACCTTGCGCCGACGGCGATCCAGCGGATGGCACATCCGGACGGTGAAGCCGCCGCCTATCGGGGCGCCACAGCTGCCGGGATCGCCTTTTGCCTCAGCACGCTGTCCAGCGTCTCGATCGAAGACCTGGCTGCGGCGGCGTCTGGCGTTCGCTGGTTCCAGCTGTACATGCACCCGGAGCGGGCGGTGAGCGCCAGCTTTCCCGTCGACCTTCCCCAGACCGGCCGACGTGAGCGCGACATCCGCAACACCTTCAGCCTGCCGCAGGGTCTTCAATACGCGAATCTCGACGGCAAGCGGGCCGCCGCCACCGCCGAGGGCCCGGACCCGTTCGCCCAGAATGTGAACGCCCACACGAATCCGGCGCTGAGCTGGGCCGATCTCGAGTGGCTCGTTGCGAAGACGCCGCTTCCGGTGATCGTTAAAGGCCTCGTTCGCGCCGACGATGCCCGGCACGCGGTCGAGGCGGGCGCTCGCGGCCTGGTCGTGAGCAACCACGGTGGACGGCAGCTCGACTATTCCATCGCCAGCCTCGATGCCTTGCCCGAGGTGGTAGAGGCTGTCGGCGGCCGCGTCCCGGTGCTGCTCGACGGTGGGGTACGGCGGGGCACCGATGTCCTGAAGGCGCTCAGTCTCGGGGCAGCTGGCGTGTTGGTCGGGCGACCCTACCTGTGGGCGCTGGCGGTCGGTGGTGCCAAAGGCGTAAGCGGGATGCTCGCGATGCTGCGTCAGGAGATAGAGGTCTCGATGAGCCTGCTTGGGGTCCGCCGCCTCAGTGAGCTCAACCCAGACCTGGTGACCCGGATCTAGGCGCCGCCAGCTGCGACTTCCCGAGCCAGGAGATCGAGCAAGGGCTGAACCGCCTTTGCCTGCCAGGCGGTTGAGGCATTTTGGGCGGCAGCGAAGGTCGCGGCCTGCTGAGCTCGAGCCGTGGCCAGGTTGCGGCTCGCTTGCTGGGCCAGCTGCGTCTGCTTGGCCGCTGAAGCCAGGCTGAGCTGCTGGGCGTTGGTCACCACCGCGAGCATCGCGTCGACCCACTTGCCCCAGAGCGGGTCGACCAGGGCCTCAGGGTCGGCGAGCGGAGCCTGCTGGGCCCGCAGATCAGTCGTCAGCGCGGAGGCCGTTCGGGCCGCATCCGTCCAGGCGCGGGCGTTCAGGCTGGGGTCGAGGCTGCCCGAAATCTGGAGCGCGTCCTGGCTCAGGTGTTTGGCGAGGTTGAGCTGCAGGGTGGCGGCGTGTGTCAGCCGGATGGCCGTCTGGAGGGCCTTGTCCAGGTGCTGGACGGTGGGGCGGTCCGTGGCAATGAAAGCTGGCGAGTGCAGCTGAAACGGCAGGCTGTCGGCCTGGGTCATGTAGCTCTGGGCGGCCTGGACGTGGCCGAGCGCGTCATCGGCCGCCTTTTCGGTTCGCTTGGCCAGGTCCAGGGCCTGCGCCAGCTGGCTATCCGATAGGCTGATGCCGCCTTTGGCGCTCACGTCGGCCCAGAGGGCGGTGACCGCGGCGTTCGCGTCGGTCGCCCCCTTGCGCGCGAGGGCAAGCTCGCTCGCCTCAGACTGGCCCAGCGACGCAACCCGCTGCGGCAGGACGACCTCGAGGAAGGCGCCGACGGCGCCCACCGCCAGCACGAGGACGAGGACCGCAAAGATCCGGGTTCCCCAGGAGACCCGGCGCGCCGGCCTGAACACACGGCGCGGGGGAACCGGTCTCGGGAGGGCCACGAAGAGTTAACGCGGGCCGCAACCCTCCTCTTGCCACCGGTGAAGGGTGCGGCCTGACCGATCTGTGACGGTCCTGTGGCGGAGTTCCAACCGGCTTGCGGCCCGGCCTTCACAGGCAAAGAGACGTCGGAACCCTGTGCTAGAGTGAATTTCCGCACCGAATGGCCTATATCATCACCGAGACCTGCGTCGACCTGAAAGACAAATCGTGCGTCGATGTCTGCCCCGTCGACTGCATCATCGACGGCGGCACTGAGGACCGGATGCTCTACATCAATCCGGACGAGTGCATCGACTGCGGCGCCTGCGTGGACCCCTGCCCGGTGGCGGCGATCTTTCCCGAAGACGAGGTCCCGCCCGAGCAGAAGAAGTTCATCGCCTGGAACTTCGACTACTTCAAGAGCGACGCCGACAAGGCGCGGGTGCGCGCCGAGATCAACACCGCCTTTCCGGAGAAGCGAAAGACCGAGGTCTGAGCCTCAGGCCGGATCCCGGGTCGGTTGCGAGCGTGGCGTGGTGGCGCGACGGACCAGGCGGGCTGGGAGTTCGATGACACGGCGTGGCGGACCAAGCCAGCGCTGCAGCACGGCCAGAACTTGCGGGGAGGGAGGCGGAGCGCCGGCGCCTTCCGTCTCGAACAGGATGTCGGCGATCGCCTCGGCGGGGCCCGCCGGCTTTTGGGCGCGGCTCAACTCGAGCCATCGTGCGGTGATCCACAAGTAGAGGTCCGCCTCGGTTCTTCCAGGGAAATGGGCCAGGATGTCGTATTCGCGGATCAGATCCGCGATCGGTTTGTAGACGTTGTCGTACCAGCTGGCACTGGCCTCCTCCATATCGACCTCGCGGTACTGTTGCAGACCCAGGAAGTAGCGATGCCCCAGGATGTCCTCGAGGATTCGGTCGTAGCGCCCCAGCCGGCTCACCGCGATCGAGGCCTGCGGGCGCACCCGGTCGAGGTGCGTGCGCTCGAGGAAGTCGACGTACTCCCTGGCCTGGATCAGGGCCGCCGGATCCATGTCGCTGGCCAGCGGTGCCCGGGTTCGAACCTCGATGACGCGAGCCGGGATGCTTTTCCAGCCGAGGTGGCGGGCCACGGATACACGGTGGTGCCCGTCCTTGACGAAATAAACATCCCCGAGCTGGTACACCTCGATCGGTGGTACCGCCTCACCTCGCCGCATCGCCGCATCGAGTTGGGCCCAGCGCTCTCGCATCTGTGGCCGCACCGGTAGAAAGGAAGCGTCGAAGTCGTTGGGTCGCCCGACCGAGCCACGGATATCGGCGATCGGGACGTCCTTCAGCCCGCGGTATGTCTGCCCCTCGAGACGGGCGGCGCGGCGTACCTCGTCGAAGGAGAGCAAGGGCCGGGTATCGCCGCGAAGCATCGCGCCGGCGTCGCGAAGGAATGCCTGGAGGCGCGCCGTCTCGAAGTCGGTTCGGGCCCTGAGCTGTTTCATCGGGGGGCGAGCTCGATCATCCGGTGACCGACGACGTTGATCACACGAGTCTCGCCCAGCTGCGCCTCGCGGGTCATGTCGCGGCCGTATGGATGCACGTGCCCATGCAGGAGCAGCCGCGGGTGCATCCACTCGACCGCCCGCCGAACCGCCTTGAGTCCGTGATGCGGCGCATCGGGGCCTTCGTTGACACCCGCCGGCGGACCGTGGGTGATCAGGATATCGAGGCGCCGCACCCCGAGCCGGGCCCGGAGCGCCAGCACCTTGGCCATCATCTGCCGCTCGCTGTACTGATGAGCCCCGTCGCTGTACCGGATCGAGCCTTCGAGGCCGGCGATCAGCAGCCCCTTCTCCCTCACCACCCGCCCGTCGATCTCGGCGCCGGATGGGTAATCACCCTGATGGCTGGGGGGATCGTGGTTGCCGCGAACGAACAGCAACGGCACGCCGTAGATCGTGCAGAGCGCGTCGAGGTAGTCGGCCGGTAGATCCCCGCAGCCGATCACCAGGTCGATTCGACCCTGCGCGGCCACCGTCCTCGGATCAAGGAGTTGAGCCTCTTCCTCATCGCTGACGGCCAGAAGGCGCACGTCCACCGGAAGCCCGGCGCCGCGAGCCGCTACGCCAGCTCGGCGAAGAGGGGGTCGACGTCGCGGTTGTAGAGCGGGAGGTCAACCAGCGGGTGGTCTTTGAGCGCCGGGACCTTGGCGGCCAGCTGCTCGTCGTAGGTCGGCATCTCCGCGGCATAAAAAACGCCCACCGCCAGGCTGTCTCGGGTTTCATAGGAGGCTCGCAACGCCCGCGTCTTTTTCTCCACCAGCTCATCGATGCTGCCGGGGTCTTTCACCACCGGATCCCACCCCGGGTCAGCCTCCAGCCGCCGAATCCGGGTCCGCCCGAGATCCTCACCCGCGTACCACTCCTTCGTGCGCAGGTCGTTGTACACCGGGCAGGTCTGAAAGACGTCCAGGAAGGACGTTCCCTTATGGTTGATCGCCTGGACGATGAGGGAGACCAGGTGCTTCACATCGAGGGCATAGCCGCGGCCGATCCAGGTGTATCCGGCGCCGAGCGCGACGGCGATCGGGTTGATCCCCTCCTGGATGGAAGCCTCCGACATCGACTTCGTCTTCAACCCCTTGGCCAGGGTCGGTGATGCCTGCCCCTTGGTAAGCCCGTAGACGCCGTTGTTGAAGACGATGTAGGTCATGTCGATGTTCCGCCGTCCGCTGTTCACGAAGTAGCCGGCCCCGATCCCGTAGCCGTCACCGTCGCCGCCGACCGCCACCACCGTCAGCTGGTTGTTGGCCAGCTTGGCGCCGGTGGCGACCGGCAGCGCTCGCCCATGGAGCGTGTGCAGCCCGTAGGTGTCGATGTAGTGCGGCGTCTTGCCGGAGCAGCCGATACCCGAGATCATGGCGACCTTGTACGGCGGGACCTGGAGCTGGAACAGGGCCTGTTGGATGGAGCTGAGGATGCCGAAGTCGCCGCAGCCCGGACACCAGTCGACATGGACTTCGGTCTTGTACTGCTGCAGGGCGAACTTCTTCGGTGCGGCGGCGGCGGCCTCAGGCATGGGACACCATGACCTCCTTCTTCTGCTCGGATAGGGCCGCCAGCACGCCCTCCACGATCTCGTTCCGGGAGAACGGGCGGCCGTCGTACTTCAGGACGTGGTGATCGAGCGCGACGCCCGTCTGCTCAGCGATCAGCGCACCGAGCTGCGCCGAGTAGTTGTTTTCGATCAGGACCGTCAGCCGGGCATTCCGCAGGATCGCTGCCACGGCATCGGCCGGGAAGGGACGCATCAACCGGATCTGCAGGAAGTTGACCGAGCGACCATCCAGCTCCAACTCGTTCATGGCATCGAGGATCGCGCCCTTGGTCGCGCCCCAGCCAACCAGGGTGAGGTCCGCCTGGCGCGGACCATGCATCGTAAACTTGGAGGCCGCCGGAATTTCGCGCGCCGCCGTCTGTAACTTTGCCATCCGCTTGCGCATCATGGCGATGCGGTTCTCGATGCCCTCGGTGATGTGGCCCTGCGGGTCATGTTCGTCACTGGTGGTCGAGAAGATTCCGCCCGGCATCCCGGGCAGGGT
>VBGO01000212.1 GCA_005882525.1 Chloroflexota bacterium | reverse complement strand
CCAAGCCCCCGGGCCATCCCTATAATCGGTCCGTTTTCGGGCCGGCTTGACCATCCACAGATCCCAGATCACGTCTTGAGCACTTCCGAACCCAAAGCCTCCCGCGCCAAGGTTCACCTGGCCGCGCCCGATCGGTTGATCTGGGTTGTCGTCGGGGCGATCGTTCTGTGGGGAGTGTGGGCGTTCGGATCGGAGTTGATGCTCAATCTTCGGCTCAATCACGAGGTGCAAACCTTGCGCGAGGGGAACGCGCAGCTGGCCGCCTCGAACGAACAGACGCGCAAGGAGCTTTCGGTGGGAGGCTCACCCGCCGCCATGGAAGAAGCCGCGCGAAAGGCCGGCTTCGCCCGGCCCGGCGAGCAGGTTTATGTCATCGTTAAGCCAAGTGGCTCGGGAGCAGGGCCGGCGGCCGGCGGGGGATCGGCCGCACCCGTGGCGGCACCCAGCGCGGTCACCAAGCGTTCAGAGGCCAAGCAAAACGGCGGCGTGATCGGGACAGTCGAAAACTGGTGGAGGAGTCTATGGCATTAGGAGGGTCTGCGGGTTAGGTGGCAGTGACGCCTGGAACGGTGGTGGAAGGGACGGTCGTCGGGATAACGAACTTCGGGGCTTTCGTACAGATCGAGGGAGCGGGGACGGGTCTGGTTCATATTTCT
The DNA here is from genome assembly GCA_005882525.1 of Chloroflexota bacterium. GTDB lineage: Bacteria > Chloroflexota > Dormibacteria > CF-121 > CF-121 > CF-13. The sequence goes on along the minus strand of VBGO01000212.1, from coordinate 14,700 downwards.
GAGATCGCGAACGAGTACGTCCGCGATGTCAACAACCACGTCAAGATGAACGACAAGGTCAAGGTCAAGGTCCTCAACGTGGACTCGACCAACGGGAAGATGGACCTGTCGTTGAAGCAGGCGGCCGTTCCAGACGGCCCGGTCGGGATGTCCGCACCCGTGCTGCCGCGTTCGTACCGCCGCGGCGGCCGCGGAAAGCGCGAGCTGCCGGAAGGCGCCGACCCGGTTTTCGAAGAGAAGCTCTCGAAATTTTTGAAGACCAGCGAAGAGCGGCTGCTCGACATCAAGCGCAACATCGAAGCCAAGCGAGGCGGACGCTTCAAATAGGCCCCGCCGGCCTCTGCCGGGCCGGCTTGACGGGGGCGATCTGACCCGCCTAGAATGACGCTCTCGCCTCGACGTGAGGCTGCACGCGGCGTGGAGCAGTGGAAGCTCGTCGGGCTCATAACCCGAAGGTCGCGAGTTCGAATCTCGCCGCCGCAACCAAGCAACCAACAGAGGAGCCCGCGGGCTCCTCTTTCATTTCCGGGCGGTGATGATCGCCCACTCCGACCGCTGGGTCAGCATGATCGAGCGGTCCTGGGCCAGCATCTCCTCGAGTTGCTGCAAGCCCAGCCGGTACTCGAGGGGCGGCAACATGGCCAGCGTCGAAATGTAGCGGCCACGCACTCGGTCGACGACATCCGCGATGTTGATCTGCCGGGGCTCGTCCCGGAGCTCGACCCGCACCTCGTCGAACCCTCCCCGTCGCAGCTCCGCACTCAGCACCGCCGCCGAGGGAAACCGCGGCCGGTCGATGGCGGCGATGCTGGGGAAGTAGGGATTCAGGTAAAAGTCCTCGACGTGCCGTGGCGTGAATGTCCAGAGGCTGAGCTGCCCACCCGGTCGAAGGATTCGCCGTCCCTCGGTGAAGGCGCGCACCCGCTGGCGCAGGAGGTGGACCACCATGACCATGACAACCAGGGCGGCGTCGTCGTCGGCCACCGGCAGGCGGTAGGCGCTGCCGCGCGCCCACTCGACCCGACGATCCGCGTCTTTCCCGCGCGCCACGTCGAGCATGCGCGCTTCGGTGTCCAGCCCCATGACGCGCGCCGGCGTCATCGCCGCCAGCGGCAGGGTCAACCGTCCCGTGCCACATCCAACTTCGACCAGCAGGTCGCCCTCCTGCAGCGCAGCGTCACGGAGCATCGTCTCCAGCCGGGCGCGATCGCCGGACGAGAGCGGCCGCAGGGCGTCGTATCGAGGAGCAATCTCGGCAAATGAGGGCGACATCCTTGCTAAACTAACCGATGCTCGGGGCGGAGTAGCTCAGTGGTAGAGCAACCGGCCCATACCCGGTATGTCGCAAGTTCGATCCTTGCCTCCGCCATTCCCATGATGCTCCCCAACCGGGTCGCCATCGCCATCAGCCTCCATCACATCTTCGAGCCGGGCGAGCGCGTCGTCGTCGCGGTCTCGGGTGGTCCCGACTCGCTCGCCCTGCTCTCGGTTCTGCGGGAGATCCTTCCGGCCGTCCCACTACATCTCACCGTCGCCCATTTCGACCACGGCTGGCGCGCCGACAGTCGGGACGACCGCGATTTCGTGGCGGCGACGGCCGCGATGTGGGGCTATGACTTCCGTACCGCCCGCGCGGCGGACGACACGCCACACACCGAAGCCGCCGCCCGCACCGCCCGCTACGCGTTCTTGCGACAAACCGCGTCCGAAACGACGAGCACGGCCATTGCGCTTGGCCACACCCAGGACGATCAGGTCGAGACGCTGCTGCTCCATCTGCTTCGCGGCAGCGGCTCGCGAGGGCTGGGTGCGATGCGACGGCGCGACGCCGACCTCGCCCGGCCGCTCCTGGACGTGTCTCGAAAAGACATCGAAGCCTATCTGACTCGACTCCACCTCACACCCCGGCGCGATCCGAGCAACGATGAGCCGCGATTCACTCGCAATCGCCTCCGGCAGCAGCTGCTGCCCGCGATCGACGCCTTCGACCCCGCCGCGCGCGAGTTGCTCGCCCGCACCGCCGACATCCTCAGTGAAGAAGACCGCTTTCTCGATGCGCAGATTGCCGGCCTCCCCGACACCGTTATCCACGACCGGGCCGCGTTTGCCCGTTTGCCCCCGGCGCTGCAACGCCGGGTCGTCCGCGGCCTCGTTCCCGACGCCGGCTTCCTCGAGGTCGAAGCGCTCCGACGCGGGGAGCCGCCGGCCGCCACCGCGCCGACCGCTCCACCGGCACGGCTGACCGTCAAAACCTGCAGCTGCGATCCGGCGAGTTTCAGGGCCCGCGACCAGGTCGGGCATATCGATGCCGACCTCGTCCAGCTGCCGCTGGTCGTCGCCCGCCGCAAGCCAGGCGACCGAATGCGCCCACTCGGGCTCAAGCAGGCAAAACGCCTCCAGGACATCCTGGTCGACGCCCATGTTCCGCGACATCGCCGTGACGCGCTGCCGCTCGTTTGCGACCAGGAAGAAATCGTCTGGATCCCCGGCGTGACGGTCGCCGACAGCAAGCGCGTCACCCCCGCGACACGCCACCAGCTTCATCTCGAAATAGACGGCGTCTGAACTCGTTCTACTTCGTGTTGGCTAACAGGATTCTTAAAAATCCGGTGGTAAGATAGCGTGGCCATGAGAGGCCGAAACCGCAACATCTTTTACTTCATCCTGCTCGCAGGTTTGCTGGCCATCATCTGGGCAAGCTACAAGAGCTTCAACACGATCGCCGCGCCCACGGATAAGACGACCTCCGAGCTGATCAAGGCGGCGGACGACCACGACATCAAGCAGGCGACGATCAAGGGCAACGGCACCGAGGTCGATTGGACCGACACCAACGGTAACAATTACAAGACGACCTTCCGCGACACCTATCAGATCGAGACCAAGCTGCTCGAGGACAACGTCCCCTTCAGTACCGAGCAGCCGAGCTCGTCCAACCTGCTGCTCTCGGTCATCCTGCCGAACGTCATCCTCTTCCTCGTCATCGGCGGATTCATGTGGTACATGCTCCGTCAGACCCAGAGTGGCAACAACCAGGCAATCTCCTTCGGTCGCAGCCGCGCCCGGCTGCTGGCCGGTGACAAGCCGGCCGTCACCTTCAACGACGTCGCCGGCGTGGAAGAGGCCAAGCAGGAGCTGACCGAAATTGTCGAGTTCCTGAAATTCCCGGAGAAATTCACGGCGCTGGGCGCCCGGATTCCAAAGGGCGTGCTGATGGTTGGACCGCCCGGCACCGGGAAGACGCTGCTCTCCAAGGCGGTTGCCGGGGAGGCGGGCGTGCCCTTCTTCAGCATCTCGGGCTCCGAGTTCGTCGAGATGTTCGTCGGCGTTGGCGCATCCCGGGTGCGCGACCTCTTCGACCAGGCCAAGAAGAACTCCCCCTGCATCGTGTTCGTCGACGAGATCGACGCCGTCGGCCGCCAGCGCGGCGCCGGCCTCGGTGGTGGCCACGACGAGCGAGAGCAGACCCTCAACCAGCTGCTGGTCGAGATGGACGGGTTCGAGACGAACACCCACGTCATCGTGATCGCGGCCACCAACCGCCCGGACGTCCTCGACCCGGCGCTGCTGCGCCCCGGCCGGTTCGATCGCCACGTCACGCTGGATCGCCCCGACATTCGTGGCCGCCGGGCGATTCTCGAAGTCCACGCGCGCAACAAGCCCTTCGACGGCCAGGTCGATCTCGAAGTTCTCGCCCGCCAGACGCCGGGTTTTTCTGGCGCCGACTTGAGCAACCTTATTAATGAGGCCGCCATCCTCGCCGCCCGCAACAACAAAAAGGCGATCGGCCAGCTCGAGCTCGAGGAAGCGATCGCGCGCGTCATCGCCGGCCCCGAGCGGAAGTCGCGGATGATCACCGAGCGAGAGAAGAACGTGATCGCCTATCACGAGATCGGCCACGCCCTGGTCGCCAAGTCGCTGCCGAACGCGGACCCGGTACACAAGGTCTCGATCATCTCGCGCGGCATGGCGCTGGGCTGGACCATGCAGCTGCCGACGGAGGACCGCTACCTGGTCTCCCGCAGCGAGCTCAACGATGACATGGCCGTGATCCTCGGCGGACGCGTCGCGGAGGAGCTGATCTTCGGCGACATCACTTCGGGCGCCTCAGACGACATCGGCAAGGCCACCAAGCTGGCGCGCCGCATGGTCACCGAATGGGGCATGTCCGAGAAGCTCGGCCCGTTGACCTTCGGCCACAAGGAAGAGCTCGTCTTCCTCGGCCGCGACCTCGGCGAGCAGCGGAATTACAGCGAGGAGGTCGCCGGCGAGATCGACCAGGAAGTGCACCGCCTCGTCGATGCCGGCTATCAGCGTGCCAAGAAGATCCTGACCGAGCGCCGCGACAAGCTGGTCCAGCTCGCGGAGTACCTGAAGAACGAGGAGACGATCGAGGGCTGGCAGATGGACGCCGTCATCAACTCGCCCGACGGTAAGGTGCCGCCGGTTCCCGAGCGGCCCAAGGCCGAGACGCCGCGCCCGCCGCAGGCGCAGCCGAAGGCCGACGACCGCGGGCCAGAGATCCCGCCCGGTCGCCTGGAGCCGACGCCCGCGTAGTGCCGCGGCGCGTGGCTGCGGTCGGCGCACCCTTCGGCCTGCTCGACGGGCGGGCCAGCTAAGACCAACTCCGTTCCACGTCGGCCGGCGTAAACGCCTCTGCCGTTTCGGCTCAGATCCGGTCCCGGGCACGCGGCATATTCGTGGAGCCGCGCCTACCGGCCGCGCGCCGCGGCTCGCCCGGCAGCAGCAGCCGAGTTAGGTTCGAGGCAAGATCCCGTTATAAGATAGAAGCGACCGCTTGGATCTCCAAAAAGACCGAGACGGAACCATGCAGAAACCGACGATCGCCATCATCGGACCCGGCCGTGCCGGCTCGGCGCTCGGGCGCGCCCTTCACACCGCCGGGTACACCATCGCCGCCATCGGTGGCCGAAACCCGGACAACGTCCGCAACCTGGCTGCCGAACTGGGGGCCAAGGCCTGCCAGAACCCGGCGACGACGATCGACCTGGCCGACCTGACGATCCTGGCTGTTCCGGACGACGTCATCGTTTCGTTGGCGACCGATATGGTCGAGTCCCTGTGTTCCGCAGCCGAAAAAAGCGCCGTCCACCTGAGTGGAGCCCAGGACCGCGCGGCGCTGCGACCCCTGGCCCAGGCCAGCCTGCGGACCGGCGTCTTCCACCCGCTGCAGACCTTCCGGCGTGGGCCGGAGGCGGTCGGCAATGTCGCCGGCACCTACTTCGGCATCGACGCCGACGCCCTCCTGCGCGACCAGCTGATGCAGCTGGCCGGCGACCTTCACGGCCACCCGTTCGACCTAGCTGGCGTCGACCGCGCCCTCTACCACGCGGCCGCCGTCTTCGCCGCGAATTACCCGATCACGCTGCTGGCCGAGGCGATCGCGCTCGGCACCGCGGCCGGACTCGACGGCAAGACGGCGGGTCCGGGGATGACGGCCCTGCTCGCCGGCGCCGTCAACAACCTCCGCGACCTCGCGCCGGCTGAGGCGATCACCGGGCCGGCCTCACGCGGCGACGAGGGCACCATCGAGCGTCATCTCGAGGCGCTGAAGAAGGATCCGGAGTTGCAGCGGCTCTACCAGCTCCTCGCCGATCGAACCAAGCACCTCACGTCAAACAAGGAGGCGGCGGCATGACGGTAAACGTCCGCGACCTGCGCAAGTGGAAGACCGAAGGCAAGAAGTTCACCATGCTGACGGCCTACGACTACACGACCGCACGCTGGCTCGACCAGGCGGGAATCCCGGTATTGCTGGTCGGCGACAGCCTGGGCATGACGATGCTCGGTTACCCCGACACCCTGAGCGTGACGATGGACGACATGATTCGCCACGCCGGCGCGGTGGTTCGCGGCGCGCCCAACGCCCTCGTCATCGGTGACATGCCCTTCATGGCCTACCATGCCTCGGCGGAGGACGCGATCCGCAACGCCGGCCGCTTCCTCCAGGAGGCCCGCGTGCAGGCGGTCAAGATGGAAGGGGGCGGGCGCGTGATCGACTACACGAGGTTGCTCACGGCCATGGGCATCCCGGTCATGGGACACCTCGGCCTCACCCCGACGTTCGTCAACCAGTTCGGCGGCTACCGCGTCCAGGGCCGCAGCGACGAGGCCGCCGAGCAGATCGTCGATGACGCCAAAGCCCTGGAAGAGGCGGGCGCCTTTGCTGTCGTGCTGGAGGGCATTCCCAGCGCACTCGGGCAGCGCGTCACGCAGTCGCTCACCGTTCCCACCATCGGCATCGGCGCTGGGCCGCATTGCGACGCCCAGGTGCTCGTCATCCAGGACGTCCTCGGGCTGAACCCGGACCACGTCGCGAAGTTCGTCCGCCAGTACGCCAAACTCGGAGAGGCGATCGAAGCCGCCGCCCGCCAATTCGATCAGGACGTGCGCAGCGGCGCCTTCCCCACCCCTGAGCACGAGTACTCCGCCCGCTAAGTCCCGGCTTTACGAGTCGGCGATCCCGATGCAGGAGCAGGCGATCGCCTGGCGGCACGCCGGGGACGATATCGGCGTGGTGCCGACCATGGGCGCGCTGCATGCGGGCCACGACAGCCTGGTCGCCCGCGCGCGCCGCGAGAATCGGCGCGTCATCGTCAGCATCTTCGTCAACCCGGCCCAGTTCGGCCCCAACGAAGACTTCGACAAATATCCCCGGCCCTTCGACCAGGACCGAAACCGGCTCGACGCGCTCGGCGTTGACGCCATCTTTCACCCCTCGGTCGACCAGATCTATCCGCCGGCGTTCAAGACCCGGCTCGACCCCGGACCGCTCGGCGACGTCCTCGAAGGGAGGAGCCGTCCGGGTCACTTTGCCGGGGTCCTCACGGTGGTACTCAAGCTCTTCAGTTTGACCCAGCCAAAACGCGCCTACTTCGGCCAGAAGGACTTTCAGCAGGTGGTCCTGGTCCGGCAGATGGTCCGCGACTTTGCCCTGCCGGTCCGGATCGTGGCGGTGCCAACCGTTCGGGAAGCGGATGGCCTGGCGATCAGCTCGCGGAACGTCTACCTCAACCCGACCCAGCGACAGACGGCCCCGGTGATCCATCAGGCGCTGACGCAGGTCGCGGGGGCCTTCACCGCGGGTGAAACGGAGCCGGCCCGGTTGGAAGGTCTGGCCAGGGAGCGGCTGGCCGCGGCGCACGGGCTGACCCTCGATTACGTCTCGGTGGTCGACGAGACCACTCTGCGCCGCCCTGAACGCGCCATTCCGGGCAGCGTTTTGGTGGTCGCTGTTAAACTTGGATCAATCAGATTGATCGACAACGTCGTGTTGGGAGCGGAGCGCCCCTGAGTTCAGACCGGCGCTCGAAGTCGAAGGGGCACACAACAACTTCAAAGGTCAAGCCAAAGCCCGCTAAAGTGACACGCCCGAAGGCGGCTTCGCCCGCCGCTAAGGCGCCGACCGCGGCCCGGAAAGCGACCCCGGCCCCCCGGCCGGCAGCCAAGCCTGCCGCCCCCCGCGGCCAGCTGGCGACCCAGCCGGCGGTGACGGCCCAACCAACCCCTCAGCCGGTGCCGGCCCAGCCACCGCTGGCTCCCGGGGTCCCGATCATGCCGTTCCCCCGCCCGACCATCCTCGGGCTCGGGTCCCCGTGGCGGACCGCCGGCCGGCCACCCGGGATGCCGCCGCGTCCCGCGCCCGTTCCCCAGCCGCCCACCCCCCAGCCGCGGCCCGCGGCGCCTCCCGTGATCACCATGCGCTTCCCGATGAGCGCGGTCGACAAGTTGATCAAGGAAGCACTCGCCGAGGACGTCGGCGACGGCGACCTGACCACCGAGTCGCTCTTCCCCGGCAAGGTCAAGGCCCGCGGGAAGCTGATCGCCAACGAGGAAGGGGTGCTGGCGGGCCTGCCGATCTTCAAAAGGGTCTTCGAGCTGGTCGATAAGAACATCACGTTCGAGCCGCGCGCGACCGACGGCATGGCGCTGGCCGGTGGCCAGCTTGTGGCCCGCATTTCCGGGCCGGCGGTCAGTGTTTTGCGGGCTGAGCGGACCGCCCTCAACTTCCTGCAACACCTATCCGGCATTGCCACCCAGACCGCCAAGTTCGCGAACGCGGTCAAGGGGACCAAAACGCGCATTCTCGACACCCGCCGGACGACCCCGGGCCTCCGTTTCCTGGAGAAGTACGCCGTCGAAGTGGGCGGCGGGGTCAGCCTGCACAAAGGGCTGTCCGACCGGCTGGTTGTCACCGAATCGCACCTGGCGCTGAGTGAGGGGGTGCCGAACATCGTCCGCCAGCTGCGCAAAGCCCATTCCGGCAAGCGCATCGAGCTCACGGTCACGAACATGCAGGAGCTCGACCAGGCATTGACGGCCAAAGTCAACGTCTTGCTGCTCGAGAACTTCCCGCCCGGCCAGGTCCGACAGGCGATCGGGCAGGTCCAGGGCCGGGCCAAGGTGGAGGTGACCGGCAAGGTCGGCCTCGACAACGCCCGCGCCTACGCCCTTGCCGGCGTCGACTACATCTCGGTCAGCCAGCTGACCCAGTCGGTCAAGGCGTTCGACTTCAGCTTCCGCGTCTCGCGGTAGCCCGCTCGCTCGCTCTGGTTGGTCCCTAGTGATACACGGCTGCCGCGACCGGCGCGAGCTCTGGGAGGCGACGGCGCTTGCGCCGGGCATCGAGGATCTCGGACGCGTAGCGGTAGCCCTCGTTCAGGTAGAAGTCGGTGGCGCCAAAGTCCATCGAGTGACGCAGGAAGCCGGCGTCCGGCCGGAGGTGGATGATCTCCACCGAACGGCCCATCTGCTTGATCGTCCAGCGGGTCCGGTGCTGGGCCGCGACCTGGAAGGTGTGGTCGACGATCGCGTTCATCGACCCCAGCGGGGCCGGTAGCCGGCCAGCGTAGCCCGAATCCAGCACGAAGACGCGCCGGGCTCCCAGCTCGATCGCCGTGTCCAGCCCGGTCGGGTCGACCAGGCCACCGTCCACGTGCTGCCGCCCCTTGATCACGACCGGCGGGAACACGCCCGGAATGGCGGAGGACGCGAGCACTGCGGGCCCCAGAGGGCCGTGCGAGAAGACCGCCTTCGTTCCCATGGTCAGATCGATGGCGACCGTGTGAAAGGGCACCGCCAGGTCCTCGAAGTTGGATACCTGGAGGTGCCGGGCGATGAAGCGGGAGAGCCCGCCACCCTCGTAGAGGGACGGCCTGCGCCGCACCATGTTCCGGGCGGCCCGCCACCAGACCATGTCCAGGGTGCGGCGGGTGACCTGGTGCCAGACGTATTCCAGTTGCTTCACCCACTCGAGGTCGGGCCGGTGGGCGAGCCAGGCGCCGTTCCAGGCGCCGATCGAGACGCCAACGATCAAATCTGGCACGATATCGCGCTCGATCAGGGCGCGCAGCATGCCCACCTGGGCGGCCCCCCGCGCGCCGCCGCCGGAAATCGCGAATGCGGTCCGGTCGCGCCGCCAGTGCAGCATGACAGTTTTAGTTTAGGCAAGTATCGTTGGCGACGTCTATGGCGGAACTCGTTTTTCGGAATGACGACAAGGCCTGGTTGCTATACTTCAGGGTGACTCGCGCTCCTGCTAACAACCTGACGACCAACGAGTTCCAATAACACAAGGTGGTGGCCTACTGGTTTGTCTGATTTCGAGCTTTCTCAGGACTCGTCCGACTCGCAGAGCGGAACCGCGACGATGGAGGAGTTCCTCAACCAGGAGGAAGCTTCCAGTAAGCGGATAGCCCACGGCGACATCATCGACGGCGTCGTCGTCCGGGTCGATCCCGATGAGGTCCTGGTCGATGTCGGCTCGAAATCCGAAGGGGTCATCTCCAGCCGCGAACTGGGGACGCGTGAGGCCGGAACGCCCGATCTGCACGCCGGCGACCACATCAAGGTCTTCGTCCTGCAGCCCGAAAACGAGGACGGCAACGTCGTGCTGTCGCTCCGCCGCGCCCGCGCCGAGTCGGTCTGGCTGAAGGCGCAGGACCAGCAGGCCTCTGGCGAGATGATGGACGCCGAGGTCCGCGAGCAGAACAAGGGCGGCCTGATCGTCAACATCCTGGGGCTGCGCGGCTTCCTGCCGACCTCGCAGGTCTCCCGCACCTACAGCTCGAACCTGCAGGAGCTGGTCGGCCAGCGGATCGGCGTGAAGATCCTCGAGGTCAACCGCAAGCGCAACCGGCTGATCGTCAGCCAGAAGGCGGCGTTCGACGAGGACCGGGCCCGCCAGCGTGGCGAGCTCTTCGAAAAGCTGAAGATCGGCGATGAGATCCAGGGCAAAGTCTCCGGCCTGACGACCTACGGAGCCTTCGTCAACCTGGGCGCAGCCGACGGGCTTATCCATATCTCCGAGCTCTCCTGGGACCGGGTCGCCAACGTCGGCGATGTGTTGCAGGTGGGCCAGGACGTGCAGGTCAAGGTCATCAAGCTGGACCCTGAGACGTCGCGGATCTCGCTCAGCCTCCGCCAGTTGGGACAGGACCCCTGGGATCACATCGAGAAGCGCTTCCCGCCCGGTGCCATCGTCGAGGGCGAGGTCACCAAGATCAAGAAGTACGGCGCCTTCCTCCAGATCGGCGACGGCATCGAGGGCCTGCTGCACATTTCGGAGCTGGCCTGGGAGCATGTCGAGCACACCGAGGACGTCGTCCAGGTCGGGCAGAAACTCAAGGTTCGGGTCCTCCAGGCGGATCGCAGCCGCCGCCGGATCAGCCTCTCCCTCAAGCAAGCGGAGGAACCGCCGCCGGGCGGGCGTGGCGAGGACGCCGAGGCTTCCGACTACCCGGGCGAGATCGAGCGGGTTCCGGAACGCGAGCCCATCTACGCTGAGGTAAGCGCCGCCCCGCAGGAATAGGGGCCGATCGGCGGTCTCCTCTGCTAAGGGATTATTAGAGGTTTGCGCGTATTCAGGCCTGAGTTTGCGCTATGCTTCCGAGAACGATTGTTTAGGCGTACCCGAGCAGTGGTAACTCCCTAACGTCTCAGCAAGCGGACCGATCCGCAGTTCCAGGCGGGAAGTCTTACGAGAATCCGGGTATCGTAATAAGTAGCAGAGAACTTAGTCGGAGGATTTTGGTTGTACCCCTTTGAGCGATTTACGGAGCGAGCGAAGAAAGTCCTGACGCTGGCCCAGGAAGAGGCCGAGCGCTCGCACCATTCTTATATCGGCACCGAGCACTTGCTCCTTGGGCTGCTGCGCGAAGGCGAGGGCCTCGCCGCCAAGGTGCTGAACAACCTCGGGGTCGAGATCAACAAAGTCCGCGCCACCATCGAGTCGGTGCTGGGGCGGAACGAGCGCATCATCATCCAGCAGATCATCCCTACCTCGCGGGTCAAGAAGGTCATCGAGATCTCCTTCGAGGAAGCCCGCCGGATGGGCAACAACTACGTCGGCACCGAGCACTTGCTGCTCGGCCTCCTGATCGAAGGTGAGGGGATCGCCGCCCACGTCCTCGAGGACCTCGGCGCCAACCTCGAGAAGGTCCGCGGCGAGATCGACCGCTTGCTCCATGAGAGTGGGCTCGACGAAGAGTGCTCGACCAGTTCTGCCGCGACCTCACAGACCTGGCCGCCAAGAACACGCTCGACCCGGTGATCGGTCGCGAGACCGAGATCGAGCGGGTGGTGCAGATCCTGTCGCGTCGCACCAAGAACAATCCGGCGCTGATCGGCGAGCCCGGCGTCGGCAAGACCGCGATCGCCGAGGGCCTGGCTCAGCAGATCGTGCTGGGGAACATCCCCGAGTCGCTGCGCGGCAAGCGGGTGCTCACGCTCGACATGGGCGCGCTGGTTGCCGGCACCAAGTACCGCGGCGAGTTCGAGGAACGCTTGAAGAAGATCCTCGACGAGATCCGGTCCAGCCGCGAGGTGGTGCTCTTCATCGATGAGCTGCACACCCTGGTCGGGGCGGGCGCGGCGGAAGGCGCCATCGACGCTGCCAACATCCTCAAGCCGGCGCTGGCGCGCGGCGAGATCCAGTGCATCGGCGCCACCACCCTGAACGAGTACCGCAAGTACATCGAGAAGGATGCCGCGCTCGAACGTCGCTTCCAGCCGGTCTTCGTCGACGAGCCGACGCTGATCGAGACCATCTCGATCCTGCACGGCGTCAAGGCGCTGTACGAGAAGCACCACCGGGTCACGGTGACCGACAAGGCGATCAAGGCTGCCGCCGAATTGTCGGTGCGCTACGTGTCCGACCGGTCGCTGCCGGACAAGGCGATCGACCTGATGGATGAGGCCTCGGCCCGGGTCCGCATGAAGCTGACCACGACGCCGCCAGACCTCAAGACGATGCAGAAGGAGATTCGCGACCTTCAGATCAAGAAGGAAGAGGCGATCGCCAACCAGGACTACGAGACGGCTGCCTCCTTCCGCGACAAGGAGAAGAAGCTCAAGGACAAGTACGTCAAGGAAGAGATGGAGTGGCGCGATAAGCTCGGCGCGACCGTGCCCGAGGTCAACGAGGAGCACATCGCCGAGATCGTCAGCTCCTGGACCGGCGTACCGGTGTCGCGACTGGTGGAGGAGGAGTCGACCCGCCTGCTCCGCATGGAAGACGACATCCACGCCCGCCTGATCGGCCAGGAGGATGCCGTCAAGGTCATCTCCCAGGCGGTGCGCCGCGCGCGCGCCGGACTCAAGGATGCGCGCCGCCCGATCGGCTCCTTCATCTTCCTGGGGCCCACCGGAGTCGGCAAGACCGAGCTGGCTCGCCAGCTGGCCCGATTCCTGTTCGAGAACGAGGACGCCATCGTCCGGCTCGACATGTCGGAGTTCATGGAGCGGCACACGACCGCGCGGCTGGTCGGCTCACCGCCCGGCTACGTTGGCTACGACGAGGGCGGTCAGCTCACCGAGGCGATCCGGCGGCGCCCCTACTCGGTAGTGCTGTTCGACGAGATCGAAAAGGCGCATCCCGAAGTCTTCAACATGCTGCTCCAGATTCTGGAGGATGGCCGGCTCGCCGACGCGAAAGGCAAGCAGGTCAACTTCGCGAACACGATCGTGATCATGACCTCGAACATCGGCGTGACGAATCTTCAGCAGGCGACGACCTCGATGGGCTTTCAACCATCGATGCCGAGCACCAGCCAGGAAGAAAAAGAGCACGGCAAGATGCGCGAGAAGATCATGGACGAGCTGAAGAAGACCTTCCGTCCCGAGTTCCTGAACCGCGTCGACGCCGTGGTCGTCTTCAAGGCCCTCTCCCCAGCCGAGATGCGGCAGATCGTCGACCTGCTGGTCATCAAGGTCGCCCAGCGCCTCGAGGAGCACGAGATGAAGCTCGAGGTCACCAGCGAGGCCAAGGACTTCCTGGCCAAGGAGGGGTACGACAAGATCTACGGTGCCCGCCCGCTGCGGCGCGTGATCCAGCGTCTGATCGAGGATCCCCTTTCCGAAACGCTGCTCACGACGAAGTTCAGCGCCGGCGACTCGGTGCTGGTGGAGCTGACGGACGGTCAGATCAAGCTGACGCCAATCATCAAGCCGCGGGAGACGAAGGCAGAGAAGCCGGAGAAGCCCGAGAAGCCGCCTAAGGAGCCCGTCGCCGGAAAGGGCAAGGGCGAAAGCTAAGCCCCGCACAAGACTTCGATCGAGACCGCCGTGTTTCGGCGGTCTTTTTCTTTTCAGGGGATCGTTCTTAGGGGGCCGTATTGACGAGCTTGAGCGTGCCGTAGAGTCGCTCACCCTTGGCGATAGCGTCGAGCCTCGAAGAGCAGTCCGCGCCCCTTTGTTCTTGACAGGCCCGCCAGCCAGTCTATAGTCGGGGCCGTAGACGGCAGCCGCCCGAAAGGGCTTGGCTTTGAGCCTTCGCAGGCTCAGAGGAGGGCTAGATGGCAGAAGCCGGGACCAAGTTGACCACCCAGCAGAAAGTCGAACGTGTGCGCCAGGCATTTGATGCGTTCGGGCGCGGGGATCTGCAGACCGTCGGCGACAGCTTCACCGATGATGTCGTCTGGCATGGCCGCGGCTCGACCAAGTTCGGCAAGGATTACAAAGGCAAGCAGGCGACCCTGGCCAACATCATGGATTACGCGCAGACGTTCCAGGACATCAAACAGGATATTCACGACATCCTGGCGAGTGACAGCCATGTCGCCGCGCTCGTGACGGCAACCGTCACGAGGAACGGGAAGACTTACAAGGACCAGCAGGTCTTCGTCTTCCACGTCAACGACCAGGGCAAGGTCAGTGAGGCCTGGATCGCCAGCGATACCGAGCAGCTGAAGGAGTCTCTCCAGAACTAGCGCGACCCGACTGAGTCCGATCTTGCCCGCCAGCCGGCGCTGGCGGGTTTTTATTGCATAGCGTCATGGAGTTCACCGGTCAGCCACCGCCAATAATCTCGACCAGCGTATCGGGGAGCCCGAACCAGGCGCGCAGCACTGGGCCGCTGATCTCGTCGGTCTTGCTGCTGCCGCGCAGCCGAACACCGAGCACCCGTCCGGATGGGCCCTTTTGCAGGATGTCGATCCCGACGAGGCGATCGCCCAGGTCCTCGTCGTTATCGCGCAGGACCTGCGCGGCATCGGTTGCGGAGAACGGACCCACCTGCCACGAGGGCGCCCGGTCCAGCGGATCCGTGATCCCGCGGAGATAGGGAAGGTTGACTGCCATCTTCAGACCGTGGTTCCAGCGAATGAAGCCGTACTCGCTGTTTTCGGTATGACCGCCGCCCGATGCCATGTAGAGCGCGTCCAGCAGCTGTCGGTTGTAGGT
>VBGO01000226.1 GCA_005882525.1 Chloroflexota bacterium | reverse complement strand
TGGTAATACACCGACCATGCCCACCAGCCCGGGGGTAGCTCCGACGCGAGTCGCACACCGCGCCACTCAGGTGGCTTTGAGGCCACTGGGTCGTCCGGGGCGATAACACGATCGATGAGGTCGATGGTCTCTAGGTCCCACTTCCACCGGATCCAGCGCGTGCCGTCAGCACTATCGATCGTGGTTCCCGCAGGCCACCCGAGTTCCATGAGGTGCTTCTCGTACCAGGCGACGACTTGATCAAACCCCTGCGGGCCTTCGAAGTACCGATCCAAGTGCGCACCCAAGAGGAGATTGTCATATCCATGGCCTTCCCAAGTGCCGGAGGCGCCTGTGTACACTATCCGCGCGCCGGGAGGACATAAGCGCGCCTCTAGCAGTTCGGTCATCTCGCTCTTGGCGAGTTCGCGGGCGCGATCAGGAGCCATGCCCCGCAGTGTAGGCCCGCCGCTTTGGGGGGAAAGGTGGTAGCCCGTAGCGGATTCGAACCGCTGATCTCCGCCTTGAGAGGGCGGCGTCCTAGGCCTCTAGACGAACGGGCCGTGCAGCGCGGCCCCTATTATAGGTAGCGAAAATTCAGAGACCAGGAGGCCTCGATCGTGATCTACGATCCGACCGCCGTCAATTATGTGATGAACACCGTCCAGGCCGCCAGCTACCTGGGTGTGCCCAAGGATGTCATCGACGACCTGGTCGCTAAGCGCAGCATCCCGTTCACAAAAGTCGGCGACCGAATCGTTTTTTCGAAGGCCGCCATCGACTACTGGGTCTACGCGAAGTCGATGGAGAGCCTCCAGGAGGATCTCCCCAACCTGGGATTCCAGGGCCGAAAGGCCGTCTGAGCGTGCGGTTCAGGCGCTTGCTGCGCGCCGCGCTCTTCTTCCTGACGCTGGCCGCCGTTGCCCAGGAGCTGAGCAAGCCTGAAGGCCAGCGGACATGGCACGGGCGAGTCGCCGGCGTCCCGTATGATTTCCGGTTTCCCACGCCCAAACGGTTCCGCGACGCCTACTGGAACCCCAACGACGAGCGGATCTTCACCGATCGCGTGGTCGGCATCGGCTGGGCGGTCAACTTTGCCCAGCTGCTCCCGCGCCTGCAGGAGGGCTACCGCCGCCTCGCCGAGCGCACCTAACCCGGCCCGCGTCACGGTCCAGTAACGTCCGCTTCCATCGGGTGACAGCCTTTCTGCCACTCAGCGTTCTACTAGCGTGCCTGCGCCCAGCCAGCGCCCCTGCCCAGTCCTTGCCGGCCGTCTTTCTGGAGGCAGAAGCGGGGCATGAGCGGACTCCAAGACTTCCTGACGCCCTTCAGCCACCTGATCTTCGCCAATCGGGACAAGGTCATAGTCCTGCTGGCGGCGCTCCTGGCGTGGTTCACGATCCAGCTGCTGGTGACGCGCTGGCGCAACGAACGTCTCGAGCGCGATTTGACCGCCGCCAAGTCGGCGCCGACCAGCAGTGGCGGTCGGCGCTACGCGACGAATACCCCGGTCGACGAGCCTCCGGTCGAAAGTGGCGCGCTACCCCCGGTGAAAGGTGGGCGAACCTACGCGCGCAACCTTGGGACCGCCCTACAGAAAGCCGGGATGGCCGGCCAGCAAATCTACTCCCCGCCGGCCCCGGCCGGCTGGGCGCCCAATACGAATCCAGCCCCGCAGGGCGTGGGCCAGCCTGGATCGGGCGCGCCGCCGTACGCCCCCCAGAATGTGCCATGGGCCGCCCCGGCGGCGCCGCCGCCATCACCGTGGGGTTATCCCGCCGGCGCGGGACGCGGAGTGCCGGGCGCACCGACTCCGGCCCCCTTGTACCAACCGCAGCCGGCCCCGCAACAGCCGCCGTCGCCCTCTCCGTCCCAGCCGTTTGGGGCCCCAGCAGCAGCGCCGGGATTCTATGGAGCCCCGGCCGGACCCATGTTCGGCCAGCCGGCGTTCCCGCCGGCGGCGAACGTCGCCCCGCCAAGCGGACCAGCTCAACCTTCCGTCGCACCGGCGTTCGGGGGGAATCCGCCCAGCATCGAACCAACGGCTGGGGCGGCCACCGGCGACGGGGGGCGGCGTGGAAAGCCGAAGCGTCGCCGCTTCAACTTCAACGTTCTCGAAAACCTGGAGAAGATGGTGCAGGCGAGGGCGTCTGAACCGCTACCGCCCACCGGCTGGGTCCCGCCGACGGCTTCCGCGGCGCCGACCGCAGCGCCGGCGCCGTCGGTCGCCCCGTTTGGGGTAACAGCGGAGCCGGCGGTCACGCCCCAACCAACACTGCCCATCGACACGACTGCGCCCAGGAAAGAGGCGCCGGCGGAGGCGGAATCGTTGCCGCTGCGCTTCGGCCCAGAGGTCGAGCCTGAAGCGGAAGCCGCGCGAGAGACGGAAACTGACGCCCAGGCCGACACCCCGGCGACCGACGACATGAGTCCGGAGCCCAGCGCCGTCGCCGACGTAGAGGCGGACGCGCCGGAAGCCGAACCCGAGCCGCAGCCCGAACCGGCGCCGGAGCCCAGGCGTGAAGCCAAAGCCTCGATGCGCTCGATGCTCTTCGGCGAGGAAGCGATGCCTACGGACCAGGCGCCGGCTGCCGAGCCGGCCGCGCCAGAGCCGGAACCGGTCGTCGCCGAGCAAGCCGACGTCGAACCCGCGACCGGGCCCGAACCGATCACCGAAACCGTCGAGTCATCGCCCTGGCAGCCCTGGAAGTCGACGCGCGACGCGGAGCCCGAGCCGGAGCTGGCCACCGCCGAGACCGAGATAGGGCCGGCGGATGGCGCGGAGACCCCTGAGGTTGGCGGTGATGACAGGCCGAGCGTCGGGACGGTGGTGATCATCGAGGATGACCAGGCGGCAGCGAGCTATTACGCGACGCTCTTTCGCGGCAACGGCTACCAGGTCGAGGTGGCCAACGACGGGGTTTCCGGCGTCGACCTGTGTACCCGCATGCAGCCGCAGTTGATTCTGCTCGACGTCATGATGCCGCGCCAGAACGGGATCCTGGTGCTGCAGACGCTGCGGGCGTCCGACGAAACGAAGAACACGCCAGTAGTCGTGATGTCGAACTTCAGCGAGCCGACCTTGATCAAGCGGGCCATCCAACTCGGCGCCCTCGAGTACGTCATCAAGACCCAGGTGGAAGGGCCAGCGTTACTCAACGCCTTGCCGCGCTGGATCAACCACGAAAAGGCCTTCGCGGCGGCATAGGTCGCCTCGCGCTCGCACCGATGCGGGTTAGCGCGTTACCCGCAGGGTCACGATTTCCCAGGGTCGTACCGGCCGGCTGTAGACGCCCCCGTTCGGTAGCAGGGGTTCGCGGACGTCGCCGCCGAGGGTGATCACGGCAACATGGGCCGGCTGCGGCTGAAGACGAACACGCGCGTCGCGTGATGCCGCCGATGCGTTGAGGAAGCGGAGCTCATACCCACCCGGACGAGGCACCAGGGCCGTCATCTGGATGCTGTCGGGATCGAGCTCGATCACCGGGGGCGCCGTGCCGGCGGCCGCGCCTCGACCGGGAACGAGGGGAAGGCGCACCGACTCCGCCGCCCGCCAGACGCCCGCCTCTTCCCAGCCGCCGGCATGGAAGAACAGGCTGAAACGGAACCGGTGCCGGCCCGGCACCTGGGCACCCGGTGTTTCGATCGCGGGACCGGCGTGTCCGGTGCGGGTTACGAGGTCGTCCCGCGACAGCCAGCCGACCGATCGCAACAGCGTGAGGGTGAGCTCCTGCGGTGGGCCGGGCAGCACTTCATATTCGTGCAGGCCATCGGCGATCAATGCGACGCCAGCGCGGCCATCGCTCACATCAACGAACGACCACATGGGAAACGTCGGCAGCTCCACCTCGGGCGCCCCGGGATCGCGCCGCGCGCCGGTCACGGGTCGTGCCGTCACGTGAAACGGGGTGTCCGCGGCGGAACGCGATGCCCGAAACGGCAACGGGACATGGACACGCAGTCGATGGTCGCGGGCGCGGTTGATGACCTCGAGCTCGACGTCGAGCCGGGGCTTGTCAGCCTCGAGCGACAGGCTGAGCTGAATCGGTAGCGTCGTCTCGACCTCGGCGCGGGCCCGGCGATCATCGCTGAGCCCGCTGTAGACCGCGTATTCGTAGTGCGCCACGAGGCGGGCGCGAAGCGGCCCCGCTTCCTCGACCTGGCTGGTCAGGCGGCGCAGCGGGTCAGCCGGCTGGCGGTCGCTC
>VBGO01000225.1 GCA_005882525.1 Chloroflexota bacterium | reverse complement strand
CAACGTCACACCCGCCGAGGTTCGGCTGGCGGCGTCGCAGCTGACCATCCTGATGGCCTTCATGTTCAGCGGCGTGCTCGCGCTCGGCTCCACGCTGGTGGCAGCGCCCACCGTTGCCAGCGACATCGAGTCGGGTATCGCGCTGGCCATCCTGCCGCGACCGATCCGCCGGAGCGAGGTCCTGATGGGCAAATGGCTCGGGCTCGCCGTCCTGGTCGCGCTCTA
>VBGO01000224.1 GCA_005882525.1 Chloroflexota bacterium | reverse complement strand
TGACGCTGGCCTTGCTGCTCAGCACCCGCCTGGCACCGATGACGGGCGGCGTGATCGCCCTGGTGCTTTTCTTCGTGGCCTGGATCGGGGGGATCGCGCTGGCGATCGGAGAGGCCTTCGCCAACGACACCATCAGGAATATCGGCAAAGTGAGCCGGCTCCTGATCCCGACGGACGGGCTCTGGCACGGCGCGATCTTCTACCTGGAGCCATCCGAGATCATCGCGGCGGCCCGGGCCGCGGGCCGGGCGCGGGCCGGAAACCCGTTCTTCGCGGACGCCCCGTTGTCGACCCCTTACCTCATCTGGGTGGTAGCGTGGCTGGCCATCGTGATCGTGCTGGCCAATTGGAGCTTCGCCCGCCGCGATCTCTAAGCTCGCCGCCGCCATTGACTTGGGCAATCCCCGACCGTACATTTAGCTCGCAAAACCGCCCGAGCGGAATTCAAGGAGGGGAAGCATGGGAGTTGCGACCTTAACGCCTCCGGCGCAGCGCGTGGGGGAGGAGCTTGTCTACCCGGACGGCCGGCACGAGCTGGCCGACGACTCGGCGATCCACAATAGTCCGCTCTACAACGAGGACCTGGCGCCGGTACCGATCAAACGGCGCACCTGGAATACCTACAACTACATGGCGCTCTGGATCGGGATGGCGCACAACATCCCCACCTACCTGCTGGCCTCCGGCCTGGTCGCCCTCGGCATGGCCTGGTACCAGGCCATCCTGACCATCGCGCTGGCGAACATCATCGTCCTGATCCCGATGCTGGCCAACAGTCATGCCGGCACCAAGTACGGTATCCCGTACCCGGTCTTTGCCCGGGCGTCGTTTGGTGTCTTTGGGGCCAACGTGGCAGCCTTGCTGCGGGCCGGGGTGGCCTGCGGCTGGTTTGGCATCCAGACCTGGATCGGAGGTGGCGCCCTCTACGCCCTCACCGGGAAGCTGTTTGGAGCCGGCTGGACGAACTCGGCCGTTTTCGCCGGACAGCACTGGACCCTGTGGCTGAGCTTCGCCATCTTCTGGGCGATCAACATCTTCATCATCATGCGTGGCATGGACGCGGTCCGGCGGTTCGAAAACTGGGCCGCACCCTTCGTGCTGGTGGTTGCGCTCGGCCTTCTCATCTGGATGGTGAATCAAGCCGGCGGCTTCGGGCCGATCCTCAGCGAGCCTGGCAAGGTCGGCTGGGGCAGCAACTTCTGGCTGGTTCTCTTCCCGCCATCGCTGATGGGGATGATCGCCTTCTGGTCGACGCTCTCACTGAACATGCCCGACTTCACTCGGTTCGGAAAGAGCCAGCGGGCGCAGGCGCTCGGCCAGATCCTCGGGCTACCCACCACGATGACCCTCTTCCCGCTCGCCGCGGTGCTGATCACGGCCGCAACCCAGAAGGTCTACGGCGCCGCGATCTGGAACCCGGTCGATCTGGTTGCAAAGTTCGACAACCCGCTGGTCGTCATCTTCGCGTTGTTCACCCTGGCCGTCGCTACGCTCTCTGTCAACGTGGCGGCCAACATCGTCAGCCCCTCCTACGACTTCTCCAACGTGATCCCCAAGCTGATCAGCTTCCGAACCGGCGGGCTGATCACGGGCGTCCTCGGCATCGTCATCCAGCCCTGGAACCTGCTGGCGAACCAGAACGTGTACATCTTCACCTGGCTCGGCTTCTACGGCGGGGCGCTGGGCGCGATCGCGGGCGTCCTGATCGCCGATTACTGGTTCATGCGCAACACCAATCTGCAGCTGGGCGACCTCTATCGCGTGGAGGGCCAATACCGCTACTCGGGCGGCTTTAACTGGCGAGGCCTGGTGAGCCTGGTGGTGGGAGGCGTCCTTGCCGTTGGCGGCGCCTACTCGGCACCCGGCAACGGTCCATTCCCGCAGGGCGGGATCATCGGACCGCTCTACAGCTGGTTCCCGTTCCACGTCTACGATTACAGCTGGGTCGTCGGTTTGGTCGCGGCGTTCCTCTGTTACCTTGCCCTCTCGGCGCTCTTCCCGGCGGCTGCCGCGCGGCGGCGCCCGCAGGCGGCGGCGGCGACCTAACCTCGGCGTCAATCGCGCTGGAGCCCCGACCTCGCGGCCGGGGCTCCAGCCATTTCGAAATCAATGTCACGAATCACCTTCGGCGTCTGCTTCGCCCCCGATCCGCCCCCCAGCCGGTGGGTCGATCTGACCAAGCTTGCCGAGGCGCAGGGTTTCGAGTACGCCTGGCTCTTCGACTCGCACGTCCTCTGGCAGGAGGTCTACCCGATCTTCACCCTGATGGCCGCCGGCACCACGAAGATCAAAATCGGCCCCTGCGTCACTAACCCGGGTACGCGCGATCCCACGGTCACGGCCAGCGCCCTCGCCACGTTGAACCAGATCTCCGGCGGCCGGATGGTGATGGGGATCGGCCGGGGTGACAGCGCCCGCCGGGTGCTGGGTCAGAAGCCGGTCACGGTGGAGGAGATGGAGGCGGACTGCCGGCTGATCCGCGATCTGGCGGCCGGCCGTGAGGTCGCCTACGACGGAGTCAAGATCCGGCTCAAGTGGGCCGAGCACGAGCTGCCGATCTGGGTGGCGGGCTACGGGCCCAAGGCGCTGCGCGCCGCGGGGCGGGTGGCGGACGGCGTCATCATCCAGTTGGCCGACCCCGCCATCATCAAGTGGTGCCTGCAGTTCGTGCGGGAGGGGGCGAAGGAAGCCGGCCGGTCGTTCGACGACATCCAGATCCAGGCGGCCGCCCCGGCCTTCATCTCCGACGACCTGGGAGCGGCGCGCGAGCAGGTCCGCTGGTTCCCGGCGCTGGTCTCCAACCACGTCGTCGACCTGCTGAAGCGGTACGACGTCCAGGACCTGCCGAAAGCGCTCACCGATTACATCAAGGCGCGCGACCACTACGACTATTCGGAGCATGCCCAGCGGGGGGCGGCCCACGCGGACTTCGTCCCCGATGACGTGATCGACCGCTTCTGCGTGATCGGCACCGTCGAGCAGAGCCGGCGCCGGATCGAGGAGCTGATCGAGGTCGGAGTCGACCAATTCAATCTCTACCTGATGGTGGAGAAGCCGGAGGCGATCATCCGAAAATACGGCGAGGCAATCATTCCAGCATTCAGCGAGTGAGGAGGAGGCGAAACATCCATGGCGAAGGTGCGGGCGGCGCTGATCCAGGCGAACGCAAACATGCCCAAAGAGGCGGCCATCGTCAAGCACGAGAAGCTGATCGGACAGGCCGCGGAAAAAGGGGCGCAGGTCACCTGCCTCCAGGAGATCTTCTTTGGTCCCTACTTCCCGGCGGAGCAGGACATCAAGTGGTACGACACCGCCGAGCCCGATGACGGTCCGACCGTCAAGCGGATGCAGGCGCTGGCGAAGAAACACAAGATGGTTCTGGTCGTTCCCTTCTACGAGGAGGCCCAGACCGGCGTCTACTACAACACGGCGGTCGTCATCGAGAACGACGGCACCGTGGTGGGCAAGTACCGCAAGACCCATATCCCGCACGTCGGACCGTGCTTCTGGGAAAAGTTCTACTTCAAGCCGGGCAATCTTGGCTACCCGGTCTGGGACACGTCGGTCGGCCGCGTGGGCATCTTGATCTGCTACGACCGGCACTTTCCGGAGCCCGCCCGAGCGCTCGGTCTCAAGGGGGCGCAGCTGGTCTTCAACCCATCGGCCACCGTCAAGTCCCTCTCGCGGTACCTCTGGGAACTGGAGCAGCCGGCGCACGCCGTGGCCAACGGCTACTGGATCGGCGCCATCAACCGAGTTGGGGTGGAGAAGCCGCTCAACGAGGCGCAGTTCTACGGGTCGAGCTACTTCTGCGATCCGCGAGGCCGCATCATCGGGAAGGCCTCGGAGACCGAGGACGAGGTGCTGGTCTGCGACCTGGACCTGGACATGAATCGAGAAGTGCGCAACACCTGGCAGTTCCTGCGCGATCGCCGGCCGGAGAGTTACGAGGAGCTTGTCCGGGAATTGCCATGAGGACGCTGATCAAGAACGGCACGGTGGTGACCGCCAGCGACAGCAACCAGACCGACGTCCTGATCGAGGGCGAGAAGGTCGTGGCGATCGGAAGCGGACTTACAACCAAAGCCGACCAGGTGATCGACGCGGAAAACCGCTACGTGATGCCGGGCGCGATCGACGTCCATACCCACATGGAGCTGCCATTCGGGGGCACCTTCGCCTCCGACGACTTCGCCACCGGGACAGCGGCCGCCGCCTGGGGCGGCACGACGACGATCGTCGATTTCGCCGTCCAGAGCTACGGTCAGACGCTGCGCCAGGGTCTCGACCAGTGGCACAAGAAAGCCGAGGGCAAGGCGCACATCGACTACGGCTTTCACATGATCGTGCGCGAGGTCAACGATTCGATCCTGAAGGAGATGGACTCACTGGTCAACGAGGGTGTCCCCTCCTTCAAGCTGTTCATGGCCTACCCGGGCGTTTTCATGCTCGACGACGCCGCCATCTTCCGGGCGATGGGTCGCACCGCGGAGAACGGAGGGTTGATCATGATGCACGCCGAAAACGGCGGCGCGATCGATGTGCTGGTCAAACGGTACCTCGCCGAGGGAAAGGGTGATCCGATCAACCACGGCCTGACCCGGCCGGCCAGCATGGAGGGAGAGGCCACCGGGCGGGCGATCGCCCTGGCCCGCCTGGCCGAGGTGGCTGTTTACATCGTTCACCTCAGCTCCAAGGAAGCGCTCGACGCCGTCCGCGAGGCGCGCGACGACGGCGCCTCAGCCTTCGCCGAGACCTGCCCCCAGTACCTCTACCTCAGCCTCGACGACCTCGGCCGGCCCGGCTTCGAGGGGGCGAAGTATGTCTGCTCGCCGCCGCTGAGGCAGGCGTCGCATCAGGGCGAACTCTGGAAGGGGCTGCTGCAGGACGACCTCCAGCTGGTCGCGACCGACCACTGTCCCTTCCACTACAAGGGCCAGAAGGAGATGGGTCGGGGCGACTTCTCGAAGATCCCCAATGGGCTGCCGGGTGTCGAAGACCGCTTCTCGCTGATCTTCCACGGCGGGGTCAATTCCGGCCGGATCACGCTGAACCGGTTCGTCGAGCTGGTGGCGACGGCTCCGGCGAAGATGTTCGGTCTGTTTCCCAAAAAAGGCACGATCGCACCCGGCAGTGACGCCGATATCGTGATCTTCAATCCGAACGTCGAGCGCACCCTGTCGGCGAAGACTCATCACATGAACGTGGACTACAGTTGCTACGAGGGAATGACCATCAAAGGTCTACCGGAGGTCGTGATGCAGCGCGGAAACGTTCTCGTACGCGATGGGAAATTCCAGGGGCGCCCCGGTGCGGGTCAATTCCTGCGACGCTCGCCCTTTCACGGAAAGCTGGCCGCGCAGCCAAGCACGGTGGGAGCCAGAGCATGATCGCCACCAGGACGGTTCAGAGCTTCATCGACGGAAAATTCCGGGAGTCGCGGGCTGACAAGACCGATCCCATCCCGAACCCGGCCACCGGCCAGACGATCGCCAGCCTCCCGTACTCCAGCCGGGAGGAGATCGACCAGGCGGTCGCCGCCGCGAAGAAAGCATTTGCCGCCTGGAGCGAAACCCCCGTGCCCGAGCGGGCGCAGGTCATGTTCCGCTTCAAGGCCCTGTTCGACAAGCACATCGACGAGCTGTCAGCGATCGTCACCCAGGAGAACGGCAAGACCCTCGACGAGTCGCGCGGCGAGGTCAAGCGCGCCATCGAGGTCATCGACTTCGCCTGTGGCGCGCCCACCCTGATGATGGGCCAGAACCTCGACCAGATCGCGAAAGGGATCGACGAGGAGCTGACGCGCTTCCCGGTGGGTGTGGTCGCCGGGATCACCCCCTTCAACTTCCCCAACATGGTGCCCATGTGGATGATCCCGGTGGCGATCGTCACCGGCAATACCTTCGTGCTCAAGCCCTCGCAGCTGACGCCGCTGTCCGCCATGCGCATCGCCGAGCTGTTGCAGGAGGCGGGCCTCCCCCACGGGGTCTTCAATGTGATCCACGGCGCCAATGACGCCGTCAACCAGCTGCTGACGCATCCCGATATTGCCGGGATATCCTTCGTGGGCTCGGCCACCGTCGCCGCCTACATCTACGCGACGGCGGCGGCCAACGGCAAGCGGGTCCAGGCCCTGGGCGGCGCCAAGAACCACATCCTCGTGATGGACGATGCCGACCTGGAGCTCTCGGCGCCGCATGTCATCTCCTCGGCGTTCGGCAATGCCGGCCAGCGTTGCCTGGCGGGGAGCGTCGCGGTAGGCGTCGGCAAAATCGGAGATGCCCTGGTGCGCGAGCTGGCCAACGACGCGGCCAAGCTGAAGGTGGGCTCCGGGACGGATCCGAAAACAACGCTGGGGCCGGTGATCCGAGGCGAGCGCAAAACCAAGCTGATCGAGTACATCGACGGAGCCCAGTCGGAGGGTGCCCAGCTCGTGTCCGATGGCCGCCAGGTTGATCAGAAAGACGGCTTCTTCTTGGGGCCGACCATCTTCGACCGGGTGACTCCGAACATGAAGATCTGGAAGGAGGAGCTCTTCGGCCCGGTGCTCTCGGTGATGCGGGCCAGCGACATCGACGAGGCCTTGAACCTGCTCAACGCCAGCACCTACGGCAACATGGCCTCGATCTTCACCGGCTCGGGCAAATACGCCCGCGAGTTCAAGCGCCGGGCACAGGCCGGCATGCTGGGAGTGAATATCGGGGTGGCCGCGCCGATGGCCTTCTTCCCGTTCACCGGCTGGAAGAATTCGTTCTTCGGCGACCTGCACGCCACCGGCCAGGACAGCATCAAGTTCTACACCCGGCACAAGGTCATCACCACGCGGTGGCTCTAGAGACCAGTACCCGACCCCACGTGCTCAGCGGCGAGGAAATCGTCGCCCTCTGTCGCCAGTACACGCTCTACGAATGGACCGCGCAGTCCGCAGTCGACCCCATCCCTGTCGACCATGCCCAGGGCGTCTACTTCTACACCCCCGAAGGGAAGCGATACATCGACTTCAACAGCCAGCTGATGAGCGTCAACGCGGGCCACGGGGACCCGCGCATCATCGAGGCGATCCAGCGCCAGGCGGAGAAACTCGCCTACGCCAATCCGTTCATGGCGCACGAGCCGCGCGCCTTACTGGGCAAGAAACTCGCCGAGCTGATGCCCGGGGACCTGAACAAGGTGTTCTTCACGTTGGGCGGCGCTGAGGCCAATGAAAACGCGATCAAGCTCGCCCGGACCGTGACCGGGCGCCCAAAAATCCTCTCGCGGTACCGCTCGTATCACGGAGCGACCGCGGGCGCAATGGCGCTGACGGGGGACCCCCGGCGGTGGGCCAGCGACCTGGGGACATCCGGTGTGGTGCACGTCCTCGATCCGTATCACGGGCCCCAGCGCGAGGTGGACTCGGCGGCGGAGTCGCTGCAATACCTCGAGGAGACGATCCAGCTGGAAGGTCCGAACACGATTGCGGCCTTCTTCCTCGAGACCGTGACCGGCACCAACGGCATCCTGATCCCCCCCGATGGTTACCTCCAGGGCGTCCGGGAGCTGTGCGATCGCTACGGGATCTTGATGGTCTGCGACGAGATCATGTAAAGGGCTGACCAGCAGCTACGTTCCGCTCGGCGCCGTCGGGATGCGGCCGAAGATCGCCGCGTACTTCGAGAAGAACGTGTTCTATGGCGGGCTCACCTACAACAGCCACCCGCTGGCCTGCGCCGCGGCGCTCGGCACCATCCGCGCCTACGAGGAAGACGACATGATTGGGAACGCCCGGCGGATGGGCGCGCTGATGCAGCGTCACCATGAGACGCTCAAACAGAAACACTCCTCGGTCGGCCTGACCCGGTCGATCGGGCTTTTTGGCATCCTCGAGCTGGTCAAGAACCGCCAGACGATGGAACCGCTTGCGCCCTTCAACGGCACCTCGGAACCGATGAAGGCGGTCGGGAAGTACCTCCGGGAGCACGGGCTGTACACCTTCGTCCGCTGGCACACGATCATGACGAACCCACCGCTCTGCATCAACGAAGCGGAGCTCGCCGAGGGCTTCGCCATCATCGACAAAGCGCTCGAGGTCGCCGACCAGGCCGTCGCCTGAGTTCGACGCGCCTGGCGCCCCATGACCATCGTCCGTGACGACCCGGCGGCGCCGGACGAAGGCTTCGCCGAACTCTATGCGCAGCTTCCCGATGCGACCGATCTCTGGCCCTGGCTCGAGCTGGCGCAGGCCGCGGCGCCACCGGTCCTCTACCTGGGTATCGGTACGGGCCGGCTGGCGGTGCCGCTGCACGCGGCCGGCATCGAGCTGGTCGGGGTTGATAGCCATCCGGGAATGCTGGAGCGGCTCCGCCGTCGCTTGCCGCATACCGAGCTCATCCAGTCTCGGATCGAGGATCTCAGCCTTGGCCGGCAGTACGAGCTCGTCATCGTCCCCTCGAACATCCTGTGCCTGGTGGATCGGGTTCGCTCCGCCGCAAACCACATTACCGCCGACGGGGCCCTGGCGTTCGAGCTGACCAATCCCTACTGGTTGCGGGCCGGTGCGGGCGGCGGCGTACGGGTCACGTCGTTCGATGGCGATGGGGCGCGCTTCGAGGTCGACTACAGGCTTCCCGGTGGACGCACGATCACCCAGCGGGCGGAGATTCCCCTTGTCTGGCCGGAGGAGGTGGAAAACTGGCTGGCGACGGGCGCCGGCTTGAGACTGCGCCGGATGTTCGGCCGACCGAATGCTGAGCTGATGGCCTCGCCAAGCTTCTACGTGGTGGCTGGACGCTGAAGCCCGCTCATCGGCTGCGGCGTGCACGCTAGAGTTAGCGAGGCCATGGGGGACGAATCCAGCGAGCGTCGCACCGGAGGGATCGTTCGGCGCGGCGTCGAGCGGCGGATCGACGATCGCAAGCTGCTGGAGCGGCCCGAGGGTGCTCCGGAATTCCTCGAAAGCGATCCCTGGCGGGTGCTGCGGATCCAGGCTGAGTTCGTGGCAGGCTTCGACGCGCTCGCCACGATCGGTCCGGCCGTCACCTTCTTCGGTTCGGCGCGCGTCCGACCGCCCGACCCGATGTACGATGCCGCGCGCGCGCTGTCGGCCGAACTCGCGCGCCGAGGCTTTGCCATCATCACCGGAGGCGGGCCGGGCCTGATGGAAGCGGCCAACCGGGGGGCTCGTGAAGGTCGCGGGCTCTCGGTCGGCCTGAACATCGAACTGCCTTTCGAGCAGGGGCTCAACGAATACGTCAACCTGGGCATCGAATTCCACTACTTCTTCGTGCGTAAGACGATGTTCGTCAAGTACGCGGAGGCCTTTGTCATCTTCCCGGGCGGCTTCGGCACCATGGATGAGTTGTTCGAGGCATTGACGCTGATTCAAACGGGGAAGATCGTGCACTTCCCGGTGATCTTATTCGGCTCCGACTATTGGGGCGGGCTGCAGCAGTGGATCCGCGACCGGGTGCTGGCCGAGGGCAAGATCTCGCCCGAGGACCTGGACCTGATGGTTGTGACGGACGACATCCAGCAGGCGGCCGACATCGTGCAGCAGTACTACCAGCGGAAGGTACTCGAAGCCCAGCCCAAGGAGCGGGCACAGCCGAAGAAAAGCGACGCCCAGTGACGCCCTCGGTCGAAGTCACGTTTCTTCAGGACGGACGGCAGCCGGCCGAGCACGTCGCCGCCGAGGTGGCCCAGTTCATCGGCGCAGCGCAGCGCAGCCTCGACATTGCCCTCTACGACCTCAACCTGGCGGACGGGCCGGCTGACCAGGTCCGGGCCGCGATCCGGACCGCCGCCGGTCGTGGGGTCGCGGTCCGGCTGCTCTACAACGTCGACTTTCCCAACCCGATCCCGGTCCCTCCGCCCTCGCAGGCCGACACCGCTTTCATCGCCAGCCTGGGGGTTTCGACCAAACCCGTGTCGGGCATTCCCGACCTGATGCACCACAAGTACATGGTTGCGGATGCGGCCACCATCTGGACCGGCTCCACCAACTGGACGAACGATTCCTGGACACGAGAAGAGAACGCCATCGTCAAGATTCCGTCCAGCGCGCTGGCGGCGGAGTACGCGAGGAACTTCGGCGAGCTTTGGGACACGGGCCGGGTCGAGGGTACCGGGAAGTACGACCTCGCCGGCGTCCCGGTGGCCTACCAGGACAGTGCCGTCAGGGTACATGTCTTCTTCGCGCCGGGGCGCGGACGCCAGATGGCGCACGCGATCGCGGATCGGATCGCGCATGCAAAGCGCCGCATCCGGGTATGTTCGCCGGTGATCACCGCCGGGGTAATCCTGGGGACGCTCGGCGACCTGGCGCACCGGACGCACCCAGACTTCAAGGGAGTCTACGACCGGACGCAGATGGCGGAAGTGCTCGGCCAGTGGCGGG
>VBGO01000211.1 GCA_005882525.1 Chloroflexota bacterium | reverse complement strand
GAAAGAGGCGCAGGGCGCGCTGCGGAGTATCGAGACCCAGGGCAACCCCTACGGCCTGCCTCGAGCGCAGCGCATGGATTGGGCGCAAGGCCTGGGCGTCACGACCATCGAGGAGAAGCCCGACGCCGAATACCTTTACTTTGTCGGCTGCGCGGCGTCCTACGACGAGGCCAATCGGGCGGTGGCACGAGCCTTCGTCGGTTTGCTGCAAATGGCCGGCGTCGACTTCGCCATCCTTGGGCGGCAGGAGACCTGTAATGGCGACCCGGCGCGGCGCATCGGCAACGAGTACCTCTATCAGACCCAGGCGCAGCAGAACATCGAGGCGATGAACGCCGCCAAGGTTCGGAAAGTGATCGCCACCTGCCCGCACTGCTTCAACACCATCAAGAACGAGTTCCCGCAGTTCGGTGGCGCCTATGAGGTCGTCCATCACACAGAGGTGCTGGCCAGCCTGATCAAGGAGGGCAAGCTGAAGCCGAGCAAAGCGATCAATGGGAAATTCACTTACCACGATTCCTGTTACCTCGGCCGCTGGAACGACATCTACGACCCACCCCGTGCGGTCGTGGAGGCCATCCCGGGCGCGGAACTCGTCGAGATCGAGCGTCATCACAAGCGCGGGTTCTGCTGCGGCGCCGGGGGCGGCCGGATGTGGATGGAGGAGAAGATCGGAACGCGAATCAACCACGCGCGCGTCGAGCAGACGCTGCGGACCGAGGCGCCCCGGGTGGCGACGGCCTGCCCCTTCTGCCTCACGATGTTCCGAGACGGCATCTCCGCCAAGGGAGCTGAGGCGCAGTTGCAGGTGCAAGATCTCGCCCAGTACCTCGCCGACGCGGTGGACGGGGTACCTCCAGAAGGGTTTCGCGAACAGAAGCCCGTCTAGCGCTTCAAGGCACTAGCTGCGTCGGCCATCGCCCGCTCGAAATCTGGTCCCACATCAAAGCACGGGATACGCAGACCAGCGCAGGCCTGCTCGGCTTGAGCTGACCAGGCGGCCGCTTCGGCAGCTACTGCCGCGACGAGATCAGGTGCCGCATCGGTTAGCCAGGCGTTCGGGCCTCGCGGATCGCCCACGTCGGCTGGTGTCGCGGCGCGCCTGACCAGGAAGACCACGCTCGCGTCGTAATTCGCGCGGAGCTTCGCGGCGGTTTCGGGCAGGATGACCTCACCTTCGATTCCGAACGACTGGTGCGATGCATGGAGGAAGGAGACCGCCCGCTCCAGGTAGGGCTGAAACATGCCCGCCGCTCGCGGGATTCGGCCTGGGCCCTTCGGCATCGGAGGTCGCCAGTCAGGTTGCGCGACTTCCAGCACGGCCCATCGGGATAAAAGCGATGGCATCAGTTCTTACCAGCCGCCGCGCCAATTCCGACTTTCCGCAACGCGGAGGGCCTCCGATAAGGTAGACCACGGCCCCAGCTTATCCACTGACCCGATTTGACTTCGCCAGTTTGAAGCGGTACTGTACGGAGGCTATGAGGCGGCGGATCCGTTCAGCGGGCACCGTGACCTTCAGGGGCGGAGCCTGCCGTCGACGGGCCTCACAGCATTGAAAGCCAAGTAATTTAGACCCTGTTTCGAGCGCTTTCGACCGTGTGGCCCGCAGCCCCACGGTTTTTTGTTGCTCAGCGCAATTCATCGAGGAGTTGGGATCATGGCGATTCAGGCAAGCGAATTGAATACGGCGGCGGTCGAGGTGGAGGGCATCTCGAAGCGCTTTGGCGACGCTGGCCGCCCGAATCGGCTGGTGCCCTGGCGGAAGACGAAAAAGGCAAAGCTGGCACTCGACCAAGTATCGCTGCACGTCCAGACCGGCCGGATCACCGGAATCCTCGGGGCCAACGGCAGCGGGAAGTCGACGCTGATTCGGATCCTGGCCACCTTGCTCACACCCGATACGGGCCGCGCATCGGTCTTCGGCTATGACGTGGTTTCGCAGCCCGACGACGTGCGCCGTCACATCAACCGCGTCTCGGTCGAGGCCTCCTTCTTCAAGGAGATGAGCCCCTGGGAGAACATGCTCTATGCCGCGCGCCTCTACGGCAGCGGTGGTGAAGGCACCCGCGCCCGGGTGGAGGCGATGCTGGAGCGGCTCGGCCTGCCGCTCGACACGCTCGATAAGCCGATGAAGCAGCTGTCGCGTGGCCAGCAGCAGAAAGTCGCCATCGCCCGCAGCTTCCTGACATCGCCATCGCTCTTGCTGATGGATGAGCCGACCACCGGGCTGGATCCACGCTCCAAGCGCGAGGTTCAGGAGCTGGTGAGATCGATCCGGCAGGACCGGGCGGCGACGGTGCTGCTCTGCACCCACGACCTGGAGGAGGCGGAGGTGTTGTGCGACCGCGTGCTGGTCATCGACCGTGGCCGGGTGCTGGCGGAAGGCACCCCTGCCGAGCTGATCCGCGCGCATGCCGGCAACGCCGACGGCAGCCTGGAGGATGCCTTCATGCAGCTAACCGGGAAGCGGCTCGAGGAAGACGAGGAGGAGAAGGACGAATGACGGGCAACATGCTTCGTTGGGAGCTGAACGCCTTCGTCGGCTTCATCGAGAGACAGAAGAACCTCTACCGGCGCTACTGGGCGTGGGAGGCGGTCTGGCTCCTCTACAACCTGGTCAGCGTGCTCAGTATCGGCTACCTCGCCGCGGGGTTGTCGACGCTGGGCCTCGAGCAGGGGCAGGCGAACCTGCATCAGACCCAGCTGTACCTGCTGGTCGGGGCGCTGCTGTGGACCTACCTGTCGCTGGTGTTCTTCGAAATCGCCTTCGCCATCACCTGGGAACGTTGGGAGGGGACGATCGAGTACACCTTCATGGCGCCGATCAAACGGCTGACGCACCTGCTGGGCGTGTCCGCCGCCTCATTGCTCTACGGGATCGCCCGGACGGCGCTGATCAGCTTCGCGCTGGTCCTCCTGTTCAGGCTCGATCTCTCGCATGCCAACTACTGGTCGGCGCTGGCCATCTTCGCGGCGGCCACCCTGCCCCTGCTTGGCCTGGGCATCTTCACGTCGATCCTTCCGCTGTTGTCGCCCGAGAAGGGTGAGCAGATGGCGTTCGCCGTCCAGGGCGTCCTGCTGTTGATCTCCGGCGTCTACTACCCCATCACGGTCTTGCCGGCGCCGCTCCGCTTGGCCGGCATGGTCTCGCCACTGACGTACACGCTGGATGGCGTTCGCGAGGCGCTCTTGCACGGCCTGCCGCTTCCAAATGCACTGCCATACATCGGGACCCTGTTGCTGATGGGCGTCATCCTCGTCCCGGCCTCCGTGTGGTGCTTCGGCCGTGCCGAGATCCGCGCCAAGCGGTTGGGGCTCTTGAAGCGAAGTGGCTAGTAGATGAAGCCCAAGACACCCCGCATCGAGGTCACGGTCCGGTAGTCCACCCGGCCCCAACCCCCGCCAGGGACGCCCCACCAGTTCATCTCTGACACGACAAAGCTGCCGCCGGCGCCGACCGACTCGACGTAAGCCACGTGGCCCTGCGGTGACGAGGCGCTGACGCCCATCACCATGACGGCGCCCGTCTGGGGCGTGGATCCCTCAGCGAAGCCAAAGGGACGGGCGTTCCACCACCACTGGGCGGCATTGCCCCGCCAGGGGATGTAGCGCTTGTTCGCCACCCACCAGGTGCAGTAGCCATAGGTGAAGCCATTTCTGGCACCCGACACCGGAGCCGCTGCGCGGGTTTGGGGCGCTCTCGCGACCGGACGGGACGCCGGGCGCACCACCATGGGCGCTGCCGAGGCGGCCGCGTCGGGGGTGGCGAGGACGTAAATCGTGGCAACCGCCGTACGGGTCTGGCGCGGCAACGGCTCGTCCACCCCGCGGCGCGGCCGGCTCTCGTTGACCGGCGAGGACGGCGAAGGGGTGGTGGTCGCGGCCGCCGCCACGACCGGTCGTGATGGCTGGGGCGGCGACCAGAGCGCGCCGAAACCCAACGCGAAGAGCGCTCCTCCCCCCACGGTTCGACGCAACGACACACCAACGGTGCGGTGCACGGTCCAACCTCCTTCCCTCAGTTGGATCAGACGCGCCGTCTACGACTGGCCGTACGGAACGCTGAGTAAAAAGAAGGAGGCGACCTGTGACGTAACTGACCGTGCTATAGGCTACTACAAGTGGCAGAGGGCCTGTCAACTGGTCGGGGCGCCAGACCCACCTAGAATCTAGCCATGCTGAGCCGGATCGACCATGTCGGGATCGCCGTCCGTGATCTCGATGAGGCGATTCGGACCTACGAGCGCCGGCTCGGATTGCGCTCCACCGGACGGGAGCGGCTCGAGCACGAAGGCATCGAGGTCGCCATGATCCCGATCGGGGAAAGCCGGATCGAACTCATCTCGCCGCTGAGGCCCGACTCGACGGTGGAAAAGTTCCTCCGAGATCGTGGCGAGGCCGTCCATCACGTGGCCTATGCCACCGACGATGTGGCGGCGTCGCTCGAGCACGCCGGGACCGCCGGCGCCCAGCTGCTCGATGAAGCGCCCCGGGCGGGAGCCCACGGCACGCGGATCGGATTCGTCCATCCGAAGAGCGTCTGTGGCGTCCTCACCGAGTTTGTGGAAGCGGATGGCCAGCCCGGCGCCTAAGTCCTCCCCCGACCGTCCTCCCGAACCGACCACGGACAGTGGACTGCCGCTGAAGCCCGTCTACCAGTCGGCTGACGCCGGCCCGGAGGCCGCCCCGCCCGGGCAGTTCCCCTTCACCCGGGGCATCTATCCGGAGATGTACCGCCGCCGCCCCTGGACCATCCGCCAGTATGCCGGCTTCGGAAGTGCGGCGGAGACAAACCGTCGCTTCCGCTACCTCCTCGAACAAGGCCAGACCGGCCTCTCGGTTGCCTTCGACCTGCCGACCCAGATGGGCCACGATGCCGACGCGCCGATGGCCCGGGGTGAGGTGGGCAAGGTCGGTGTCTCGATCTCCTCCCTGAAGGATATGGAAACGCTGCTGGACGGGATTCCCCTCGGGCAGGTCAGCACCTCGATGACGATCAACGCCCCGGCCGCGCTGCTGCTCCTCCTCTACGAGCTGGTCGCCGAGCAGCAGGGCGTGCCGGGTGAGCGGCTCAACGGCACCGTCCAAAACGACATCCTCAAGGAATACGCCGCACGCGGCACCTACGTCTTTCCGCCACGCCCCTCCATGCGTTTGACGACCGACCTGTTCGCCTATTGCAAGGAGCGGCTGCCCAACTGGAACACGATCTCGATCTCCGGCTACCACCTCCGGGAAGCCGGCGCGACGGCGGTCCAGGAGCTGGGGTTCACGATGGCGCACGCCGTCGCCTATGTCGACGCCGCCCGGGCGGCCGGCCTGGACGTCGCGCAGTTCGCCCCGCGGCTCTCCTTCTTCTTTGCGGTCTTCTCCGACTTCTTCGAGGAAGTCGCGAAGTTCCGGGCCGCCCGGCGGCTGTGGTCAGGCCTGATGAAGGAGCGCTACGGCGTGAGCGACCCGCGGGCCCAGGCCCTCCGCTTTCACGCCCAAACCGGCGGCAGTACCCTGACCGCGCAGCAACCGCACAACAACATCGTGCGGGTGGCGCTGCAGGCGATGAGCGCGGTGCTCGGCGGGACGCAGAGTTTGCACGCCAACTCGTTCGACGAGGCGCTCCGGCTCCCCTCGGAGATGGCGGCGACCCTCTCCGTGCGCACCCAGCAGATCATCGCCCACGAGACCAACGTGGCCAGCGTCGCCGACCCGATGGGCGGGAGCTACCTGGTGGAAGCGCTGACCAGCGAGCTGGCGACCGGGGCGAGTGCCCTGATCGCGGAGGTCGACCGGCGCGGTGGGGCGATCGCCGCGATCGAGACGGGCTTCACCCAGGATGCCATCCAGGAGAGTGCCTACCGGTTCCAGCAGGCGGTCGAGGCGGGCCGCCGGGTGGTGGTCGGGGTCAATCGCTTTCAGGGTGACGACGAGGCCGTGGAGATCGTCAAGATCAACCCCCACCACGAGCGCGAGCAGGTCGAGGCCCTCAAGCGGCTGCGGGCGGAACGCAATGCCCAACGGGTCGAGTCAGGGCTCCAGCGGGTGCGCCGCGCCGCCGAAGGCCGGGAGAATCTCTTGCCGCCAATGCGAGAGGCGTTGCAGGCCTATGCCACCATAGGAGAGGTGTGCGGCGTGCTTCGCGACGTGTTCGGCGAGTACCGGCCAGGGTCGCGTAGCTAGACCATGGCTTCCCGGGCGGCCAAGGACGCCACTCCCTCACCCTCGGAGCGGCAGATCAATCTCCTGCGCAAGCGCAAGTACGACGCCATGCACCGGGGCGGTGACCCGGACGAGAAGCAACACCCAAAGGGCAAGCTGACCGCCCGGGAGCGCATCGAGCTGCTGGTCGATCCGGGGTCGTTCACCGAACTCGATGCCTTTGCCGTCCACCGCACCGAGGCGTTCGACATGGGGGAGAAAAAGATCGCTGGGGACGGCGTCGTCACCGGCTACGGCACGGTTGACGGTCGGGAGCTCTTCATCTTCTCGCACGACGCCAGCGTCTTCGGCGGCTCACTCGGTGAAGTGTTCGCCGAGAAGGTCTGCAAAGTCATGGACCTCGCCGTCCGCGCCGGCCGGCCCTGTGTCGGGATCAACGACTCCGGCGGGGCCCGCATCCAGGAGGGGGTCGTTAGCCTGGCGGGCTATGCCGACATCTTCTATCGAAACGTCCAGTCGTCCGGGGTGGTGCCGCAGATCTCGGTTATTGCCGGTCCGAGCACCGGCGGTGCCGTCTACTCACCGGCGATCACGGACTTCATCTTCATGGTCGAGCATCTCGGCTACATGTTCATCACCGGTCCGGAAGTGGTCCGGGTGACGACCGGCGAGCAAGTGGGCTTCGAGGAGCTGGGCGGCGCCGAGGTCCACAACATCAAGAGCGGGGTGGCGCACTTCCTGCACAACTCCGAGCCCGAGGCCTTCACCAGTGTGCGCCGGTTGCTCTCCTATCTCCCGGGGAGCAATCGGGAACAGCCCCCGGCCATCCCGCCGGGTGATGACCCGCAGCGCCGCGATCGAAGCCTGCAGACCCTGATCCCCGAGAACCCACATCAGCCGTACGACATGAAGGCGGCGATC
>VBGO01000210.1 GCA_005882525.1 Chloroflexota bacterium | reverse complement strand
AACGGGGTTCTCCTGCTCCGCCCGGTCGGTCGCCATGGCGCCTTCGACCTCGCCCAGGTCGACCGCCGGACTTCCGCACGTAGTGCAGCGGTAGAGCGGGGCGTCGACCGCCTTGTGGTCGAGGTAGCGCCCCAGGCTGTCCACGAAGACCGACGCGTTCCAGAGCTCGAACCGGTTCGTGCTGCACCGGTTCGGACAGGCGAGGAACACTAGGAGACTCGCTGGAGTTTCTTGAGCCGCTCGGCCGCCCGCCGGAGGGTGTCCATCTTCTTGGGGAAGGAGAAGCGGATCTGCCGGCGGCCGCGCTCCGGTTCCAGGTAGAAGCTGCTGCCCGGCACCGTAGCGAGCCCGATCTCGCGCACCATCCGATGAGCGAGGCGGACGTCATCCTCGCCGAAGCCCCCGATGTCGGTCATCACGTAGTAGGCACCATCCGGTGGAAAGGCTTCGAAACCGGCGCCGTCCAGGATCTCGAGCATGAAGTCCCGCCGCTCGCGGTAGCCGTTGAGCAGGTCCAGGTAGTACTTGTCCGGAAATCGCAGCGCGGTCGCCGCCGCCACCTGCAACGGGTGCGGCGCGCCCACAGTGACGAAGTCGTGGACTTTACGGATGGCGTTCGTCATCTCGGCGGGCGCGATCGCGTAGGCCAGCCGCCAGCCTGTCACGCTGTAAGTCTTTGAAAGGCCGTTGATGGTGACCGTGCGATCCCGCATCCCGTCGAGCGTGGCGATGCTGACGTGCTCGCCCCGATAGACCAGGTGCTCGTAAATCTCGTCGGTAACGGCGATGACGTCGAACTCCCGGCAGAGGCCGGCGATGAACGCCAGCTCCTCACGGCTGTAGACCTTGCCGGTGGGATTGTGTGGGGTGTTGATGATGATCGCCCGCGTTCGCGGGTTGAACGCTTTGCGCAGCTGGTCACGGTCGAAATGCCAGTCTGGCGGGATCAGCGGCACCACCACCGGGGTGGCGCCGGAGAGGATGCAATCCGGCCCGTAATTCTCGTAGAAAGGCTCGAAGATGACCACCTCATCGCCCGGGTCGACCAGCGCCAGGATGGTCGACAGCATCGCCTCGGTCACGCCGCAGCAGACGGTGATCTCGGTCTCCGGATCCACGGTCATCTGCCGGAAGTGCTGAGTCTTGGCGGCGATCGCATCGCGCATCACCTTCGCCCCCCAGGTGGTCGCATACTGATTGAAATCCTTTCGGATGGCGTCGACAGCCGCCTCCTTCAACTCGGTGGGGGCGGCAAAATCCGGGAATCCCTGGGCCAGGTTGAGGCAGCTCTCGCCATGCTCGGCAATGCACAGCCGCGTCATCTCCCGGATAACCGACTCGGTGAAGGCGCTCGACTTGCGCGAGATCATGGCGCGCGGCACGACACTAGAATGCCAGAAGTGTCGCGCCAAACCGTCCGGGACAATGCGGTCGCGGCCTCTCGGAAACAGTTCCTCATGGTCGACCAGACGGTGTACCTGGTCGCCATCGCCATTGCTGGGCTGGCAGCATGCGGGAACCCGGGTGGGACCACTGCCGCAAATAAGCCCGACAAGGTTCAGATCGCAGCTGAGGGGCCCTTTACCGGCGCCCAGGCGTCGATCGGGGCCGGAGCCCTGCAAGCCATCAAACTGGCACTCGACGATTTCAACAAGAAAGGTGGGATCCATGGCACGCGGGTCGAGCTGGTGATCTGGGATGATGCGCACAACGCCGAGACCGCCAAACGGCTCCAGGCAGGGGCACTCTCCGACCCCAAGATCCTCGGCATCGTGGGGCCGATGAATTCCGGAGTGGTCGAGGCAAGCGAACCCGGTCTTGAGAGCGCCAATCCGCCACTGCCCTTCGTGACCGAGTCGGCATCGGCCACGAGAGTGACCGACGCCGGGTTCAGCGTGGCGCACCGTGTCAACGCCCGCGACGACGTGCAAGCTGCCGTTGATGGCAAGTTCATGATCGATCAGGGCGCAAAGAGGGTCGAGATCCTCGATTCGGCCACTGACTATTCACGCCCATTGGCCGATGCGGTCGTAAGCTACCTCAAGTCCAATGCTCCGAGCATCGTGATCGACCGCAACAGCGCACGGAATGGCCAGAAGGACTTCGGCACACTGGTCACTAGGATCAAGTCGTTCAATGCCGACTGGGTATTCTTCGCGGACGAGGGCACCGAAACGGCGCCGCTCGTCCAGCAGATGGCGCATGCAAACCTGAAGATCGGCCAGAATATCCAGTTCCTCGGTACCGACGGCGAGAATGACCCATCCATCATCACCACCTCACAGGGCGCCTATCTCGGAGCGTATGCCTCGAACATAACCCCAGATCCGCAGAGCCTGCCGAGCGCCGCGCGCTTTGTTGCGGCCTTCGAGGCGGAGTATGGGAGCGACGCAATCAGCAAGGCAGGTCCCTTCTATGGATCCGCCTACGCGGCAACCGAAGTGCTGCTTCAGGCGATCAGCAGCGCCGCCGTCAATAATAGAAAGATCTCCCGCGCTGACGTGATCAATCACCTGGGGAGCGACACTTTCACAACGATTCTTGGACTGATCAAGTTCGACCGCAAGGGGGATGTCCCGAACGCGACTGTTGGTATCTTCCAGGCAAAGGGCACCCAGATGGTTGCGGTGAAGCAACCTACCGGCTAACCAGCCGGACGTTGACGGACTGGCGAAAGCTTCGCTTGCGGCGAGCCCGCCGGCGAGAAGGCGCCCAGCACCTTCATGTTCTCCCGCTCGGTGTTCTCCAGCGTATGCCGGACACCGATCGGGAAGAAGACCACCGAGCCCGGGCGTAAGTCGCCAACCGGCGCCTCCTCGATCCAGAGCCGCCCGCTGCCCGCCAGGATGTAGACCGCCTCTTCGTGCGGGTGGGCATGGAGGGGTGCCCGCCCGGTGGGAATCACACCCGTGAACTGGGTCATCCACCGGCAGCCGACCTCAGGGCTGACCAGCACCCGAAAACTCCGCTCGCCCATCAGCGTCGGCGTCACACCTCGCTCATCCATCATGGAAGGCGCGACCGCGCCTTCGTCGAGGCGGGCCGATTGCCGGGCGGACAAGTCCAGGCGCGGCACCGTCGGGTGAATGTCGTCGAGAGGGATGGGCGGCGCCATCGCGCCGACCACGACCATCGGCGACCTGATGCGTGGCGCCCTCGATGCGCGCCTCGCCGGTCCCCTCGAGGATGTACAGCACTTCCTCCGCGCCAGGGTGAACATGGCTCAGCGCCGAGTCGGATTCGAGCACCAGGCGATAGGCCATCACGTGCTCGGCTCCGAGATCGCGATCGATCAGCCACTGCAGCACGCCACCCTCCAGCGGAAGGCCTGCGATGTCGGCCTGATGGCGAAGGCGTGCCTGCTGCTGCACGGACATCTCGTGCAGCCGATGATAGCAACGACACAAAGCCTTACCATCTCGACGAAGGGATGGAGTACCGCCTTTTTGGGCGGACCGGGATGCGGGTCTCGGTCCTCGGGCTGGGCTGCGGGGGATTCGGCGGCGTCGGCTCGGCGCCGGAGCTGTTCGGGAAGGGAGAGGACAAGGTGACGGCCTTCGCCCTGATGGACCGCGCCTGGGACGCCGGCATCAACTACTTCGACACCGCCGACAGCTACGGCGGCGGGGTCTCCGAGACGATCATCGGGGTCTGGCTCAAGCAGCGGAAGGTGCGCGACCAGCTGGTGCTCTCGACCAAGGTCTTCTACGCTGTCGCCGACGGTCCCAGCGACCGGAGCCTCTCGCGACGGCACATCACGCAGGCCATCGACGGTAGCCTGCGCCGCCTGCAGACCGACTATGTCGACCTGTACGTGATCATGGAGCCCGATCCGTCAACCCCCGTCGAGGAGACCCTGCAGACCATGAACGAGCTGATGCAGGCAGGGAAGGTGCGGCATATCGGCGCCAGCAACATCTCCGCCCCGCAGCTGCGCGAGGCGCTGGCGGTCAGCGACCGGCTGGGCGTTCATCGGTATCAATCGGTGCAGAACGGCTACAGCCTGCTGGAGCGCGCCATCGAAGTGGACGTTTTGCCGCTCGCCGCGGGCGAGCGGATGGCGGTCACCCCCTTCAGTCCGACATCAGGCGGCCTGCTGACCGGCAAGTACCGCTTTGGAGCGCGGCCACCGGCAGGGTCGCGCCTCGACCTGCGGCCGCAGCCCTACCAGCACCTGATGAACGCGCAGACCTTCGAGGCGATCGACGCGCTGCGTGCCAGCGCCGCCGAGCGCGGCGTCGACATGGGCGCGCTGGCGCTGGCCTGGGTCATCACCCACCCGGCCGTCACGTCGGCGCTGATCGGCCCGCGGACGGTCGAACAGTTTCGGCCGTGGCTCGAGGCCGTTGACATTCACCTGACAGCCGATGAGCGCCAGGCGCTGGTGGCACGCATGGAGCGGGCGGTGGCCTGATGGAGGTACTGGTGCTCAACGGCGAGGAAGTGGCGCGGCTGCTGCCCATGCCCGAATGCATCCGGGTCATGCGGGACGCCCTGGCGGCGCTCGCCCGGGGCGAGGCGCTGGTGCCCTTGCGGATGGTCATGCGGATCCCGGGCGTCAGCGGGTTCCTCGGTCTGATGCCGGGCTATATCTCGCCGCACGACGGAGCCGAAGGTGCGCTCGGCCTGAAGGCGGTCTCGGTCTTTCCCGGCAACGCCAAACGTGGCATCGATACCCACCAGGGCGCGGTGCTCCTGTTCGAAGGGGATACCGGCCGCCTTTCGGCCCTGCTCGATGGCGCCACCATCACGGCGATCCGCACGGCCGCGGTGTCGGGCGTGGCCACCGACCTGCTGGCCCGCCGTGATGCGAGCGAGCTCGCCATCCTCGGCGCCGGCGTCCAGGCGCGAACGCACGTCGAGGCAATCGCCGCCGTCCGGCCACTCCGCCGGGTGCGCATCTGGAGCCGCAACCCGCAGCGCGCCATCGCGCTGGCGTCGGAGCTCCGCCCGCGGATCAATGTTCCGATCGAGGCCGAGAGCAGCGCCGAGACCGCGGTGCGAGAGGCTGACATCATCGCCACCGTCACGGCAAGCCCGGAACCGATTCTCCAGCGCGCCTGGCTCAAGGACGGTGTGCACATCAACGCGGTCGGATCCTCGATTCCAACCAGTCGTGAGACCGACACCGCCACGATGGCGGCCGCGCGGCTGTTCGTCGACCGGCGTGAGTCGGCGCTGGCGGAAGCCGGTGACCTGCTGATCCCGATGCTCGAAGGCGCGGTCAAGGGTGACCACGTCCAGGCCGAGCTAGGTGAGGTCATCATCGGAAGGAACCCCGGCCGCCGTTCGCCCCGCGAGCTGACGCTGTTCAAATCGCTGGGCCTCGCGGTGGAGGACGTCGCCTCCGCCGTCTATGTCGTTCGCCGGGCCCGCGAAACCGGCACCGGCCAGACGGTGACGATGTGAAGGCGGCCGGGCTCGGGATCGAGGCGATCCGCCAGGCGCAGCCGGTGGTCGCGCAAGCGGCGACCCGCACCCCGCTGGTGCGGCTCAACGTCGGGGATGCGCCCGCTGAGATCTATCTTAAGCTGGAGAACCTTCAGCCGATCGGCTCCTTCAAGATCCGCGGCGCCGCCAATGCGATGAGCGCGATGTCGAAGCTGGAGCTGGCCAGAGGCGTGCTGGTCGCCAGCGCGGGCAACATGGCGCAGGGCGCCGCCTGGAACGCGCGGCGGCTCGGCATTCCCTGCACCGTGATCGCGCCCGATTACGCGCCGGACACGAAAGTGCAGGCGATCGAGCGGCTGGGCGGCCGCGTGATCAAGGTGCCCTTCGACCGGTGGTGGCAGACGTTCACGGATCGAAGCTACCCCGGGGTCGATGCCACCTTCATCCACTCCTTTGACGACGACCGCGTGATGGCGGGCAACGGGACGATCGGTCTCGAACTGCTCGAGGACCTGCCCGAAGTCGACACCGTGCTGATTCCATGGGGCGGGGGTGGGCTCGCCGGTGGCATCGCGACCGCCCTCCGCGCGCTGAGGCCCGCTGTCCGAATTTATGCGGTGGAAGCCGAGACCGGTGCCCCGCTGACGGCCTCCCTGAAGTCCGGATCGCCGCAGGTGGTCGATTACCAGCCGTCCTTCGTCGACGGCATCGGAAGCAAGACCGTCTTTCCGAACATGCTGGTGATGGCGCAGGAGCTGCTCGACGGCGCTTTCACGGCGAGCCTCGACGAAATCGCGGCATCGCTTCGTCTGATGGCGGAACGCAACCAGGTGATCGCCGAGGGAGCGGGCGCGGTGGCCCTGGCCGTGGCGCTCTCCGGGAAAGCCGGCGCCGGACGGATCGCCTGCATCGTTTCGGGCGGCAACATCGACCTGCCGAAGCTGACCAAGATCCTGGGGGAGCCCTGACATGGCGGAGCTGACCGGCCGGATTGCCCTGGTGACCGGCGGCGGGCGCGGGATCGGCCGCGCGGTAGCCCTGTCGCTGGCCTCGGCCGGGGCCGATGTCGCGGTCACGGCTCGTACATCCGCGGAGCTGGAGGACACGGTGGCCGCCATCCGAGCCACGGGTCGTCGCGGTGAGGCGATCGTCTGCGACGTGGCCGAACGGCCGCAAGTCGATGCGATGGTGGCGCGCGTCAAGGCGGCGCTCGGCGACCCTCTGATCCTGGTCAACAACGCGGGCATCGCCGCCAGCGCCAAGCTCACCGATACCACCGATGAGATGTGGGATCGCATGCTGCGGGTCAACGCCAGCGGCGCCTTCTACTGCACGCGGGCGGTCTTGCCGCTGATGCTTCAGGCGAAATGGGGACGGATCGTGAGCATGGCCTCGATCGCGGCCCGGGTCGGAGCGCCGTACATCGCGGCCTACTCTGCTTCCAAGCATGCGCTCCTCGGGCTGACTCGCGCCGTGGCCGCCGAGGTCGCCAGCCGCGGGATCACCGTGAACGCGGTCTGCCCAGGCTACGTCGATACCGAGATGACGGATGCCTCCGCCGCGAACATCGTGAAACGGACCGGGCGCACGGAGCAGGATGCCCGAAAGATCCTCGAGGGCTTCAGCCCTCAGG
Source organism: Chloroflexota bacterium (assembly GCA_005882525.1). GTDB lineage: Bacteria > Chloroflexota > Dormibacteria > CF-121 > CF-121 > CF-13. The sequence goes on along the minus strand of VBGO01000210.1, from coordinate 109 downwards.
CACGGTTGATGACGGCCGACGAGGTGGCCGGCATGGCCACCTACCTCTGCTCGGAGGCGGCCCGCGGGATCACTGGCCAGGGGATCGTCATCGACGGTGGCGCTCTCCA
>VBGO01000202.1 GCA_005882525.1 Chloroflexota bacterium | reverse complement strand
GGATCGAGCTGGCCTCCCTCGAGGTCGAGATCGAAGGCGATTGGGACGCTCGCGGGACGCTGGCGATGGGCGATTACCCGATCGGCCTGACCGCCATCCGCTGCACGACCCGGGTGACGGTTCCCCAGGATGTCCGTGGCGAGCGAGCGGAGCGGCTGCTGCGCAGTGCCGAGAAGTATTGCGTCGTGCTCAATACGCTTCGAAATGGGGTGCCGGTCGAGTCGAACTTCTCCCTCGGTCAGGCGAGCTCGGCGGGGACGACCAACCGCGACTCGTAGCTAGAAATGCGCGCGCAGTTCGCCGAACGCCCGCAGGACGAGGAGGCGTCCATCGGCAGGCGTGACCTTCTCCTTTTCGAGCCGCCAGGTGTGCTCATGGGGGATGAACACGGCGTTGAGCCCGGCTTGCAGCGCCGGGTTGATGTCGGACCTCGGAGAATTGCCGATCATCCAGGTACGGGTGGGGTCGAGCTGCCGCTCCTGGACGATCGCTCGGTAGGTTTCTTCCGCCTTCTCGTGGACCACCGCGGTCGCGGTGAAGCGTGACGCCAATCCGGATTTCTCGATCTTGAGTCGCTGCTCCTCGGGGTGACCCTTGGTCAGCAGCATCAGGTCGTGCCGACCGGCCAGGTAGCCGACCGTTTCCGCCACGTTGGGGAGGAGCTGGACCGGCTGGGTCGCGATCCGCTGGCCAAGCTGCAGCACGTGCTCGATCTCTGGCGGCCGCAGGTCACGCTCGGCGAGCCGCTCGTAGGTTTGCCGCAGGTTCTTGGTGAAGCTCGCTGACCCGTACCCATGCACGCTGACATTCATGAGCTCGATCTCATCGAGGGCGGCGCGAACCTGCTCCCGAGTCATCGACGAGTGACCCAGGAAGTCGATGAACGCCTCGATCGCCTGCTCGAAGTAGACGTTGTTGTCCCAGAGGGTGTCGTCGCCATCGATCAGCAGGAACTGGCGGCTCGTATCGGATGCCATCGCTTCAAGCCTACCGCTCGCGTCGCGCCTCGCTTCCGCTGCGGTCGCGTGGAACCAGCCGACCGGCTGGATGGTATGAAGGGTTAGCAATCGATCCGTGGAGGGCCGGCCACTGGACGACATAGCGCTCGTCGAACGAGCCAAAAACGGCGATGTGAACGCTTATGAAGCACTTGTCCAGCAGTATCAGCAGCTGGCGTTTCGGGTCGCCTACCAGGTCACCGGTGACGCCGCGGACGCGGAGGACGCCGCCCAAGAGGCATTCGTGAACGCCTACTACGCGCTCGGCCGTTTCCGCGCCGGCGCGCCGTTCAAGCCCTGGCTGTGCCGAATCGTCGCCAACGAAGCGCGTAATCGCCGGACGTCGGCCCAGCGGCGGACGGTCCTGGCCGAACGCGCCTTGGTCGCCCAAGCCTCGGGGGACTCGGCCCAGTCTCCCGAGGCCGCGGCCGAGGCGGATGAGTTTCGCTCCACCCTGGTCGCGACCTTGAGGACCTTGCGCGAAGACGATCGCCTCATCCTTGCCTACCGCCTCTTCTTCGATCTGTCCGAAAGCGAGATGGCGGAGGCGCTCGACTGCCCGAAAGGCACCGTGAAATCACGGCTGTCCCGGGCGCTCGCGCGACTTCGTGCCGCCTTGCCGGCTGACATCCGCATGCCCTCGCCGGCGGGAGAGACAAATGGCTGATCCCCTGCGTATCCCGGACGTTGTCCTGGAGCAGGCACTCCGAGACCTCGGTTCCCACTATCCCTATCCGCCGACGCCGAACCTGGCCAGCCGCGTGCGCCAACGTATCACCGCCCAACCGGTCGCTCAGCCGCGCCGGCTCGAGCTCTGGCGCGATCCGCGGCGACTGGCCCTGGTCGCGGCGGTACTGCTCGTCTTGCTGGGCGCGGCCGCGCTCGCCAACCCGGCGACCCGCGATGCGATCGCCCATTTCTTCCACGTCCGCGGCGTGATCGTGAGCCGCCAGCCGTCACCGCTACCCTCACTCTCTTCGGTGACGCCTCTGGATCTCGGCCACCGCACGACGATGGCGGACGCCCAGTCGGAGGTCAGCTTCAACATCGCCGTACCGGCCGAGCTCGGCGTGCCTGACGCCGTCTATGTCTACAGCGGCATTCCAGGTGGCGAGGTCGCGCTCGCGTACACGCCACGCGCGGGCATCCCGCTCGTCAAGCAAACAGGGCTCGGTGCCCTGATCACTGAGTTCCGTGGCGACCTCAACCCCGGCTTCATCACGAAAGGCCTTGGGGAGGGTGGGACGCTTGAGGAAGTCTCGGTGCACGGCGATCCCGGCTGGTGGATTGCGGGCGAGCCTCACATGGTCGTCGTTCGCGTCGCCGGCCAGGATCAGCCGGAGACCTTGCGCATGGCCGCCAACACGCTGATCTGGGAGCACGGCGGCGTCACCTATCGCATCGAGTCGGGCCTTTCGAAGGCCGACGCGTTCCGAATCGCGGCGGGGCTTCCCTAGCGATCCGAGTCGCTCCCGTTGCCGGCGGCGAGGTGGTCTCCGGGTCCCACGGCCGCCGGCTCCGGGCGCGTGGATGGCATTGTTTGCGAGCCACGCGACAGCTGTCTGTCGCGAACTGGTCTTAGATCAGGGTTAGCTCGACATCGATCGAACCAGCCTCACCCGCCACACGGCGTCCCCGGTTGGTTCACAGGTGATTCACATCTCGCGGGCAGGATGAAACGTATCACCAATCACGAAGGAGAAGAGATGAGCGATCACGCGACGAAAGACAGAAACCGGAAGCTGGCGATGCTGGGCGGTCTTGGCCTCGGCCTGGCGATGCTGGGGCGCAAGCGCCGCTGGCGCCGTTACGCGATGGGCCAGATGATGGGGGGCGGGTATGCCGGCGCGCCCTGGAGCCGCTTTGGCGGCTACGGGCACGGCGGTCCCGGTGGACCGCAGCAGGCGTTCACGCTACCGCCATTCATCGAGGCGACCCTCAAGGCCTGGCACGACCGGGCGCACGGAAGCGTGGCGCCACCCGGACCGGCGGCAGATCAAACGGGAACAGCACAGGTCTGACGTCCCCCTCCCTCCCGACAGAGGCGGAGCGCAGCGCTCCGCCTCATCTCTCGGCATAGGATGGCGCTGATGAAGACGATCCTGGTCGTCGATGACGAACCGCAGATCGTGCAAGTCGTGCGTGACTACCTGGAGCACGGCGGCTTCACCGTCGTGACGGCGGCCGAGGGATCGACCGCATTGCGGGTGGCCGCGACCCAGCATCCCGACCTTGTCATCCTGGACCTCGCCCTGCCCGGCATCGACGGCCTCGACGTGACCCGTTCCTTGCGGCGGAACGGAACCGTGCCCATCATCATGCTAACCGCCCGTACCGATGAGTCGGACAAGCTGGTCGGCCTCGAGCTGGGTGCGGACGACTACCTGACCAAGCCGTTCAGTCCTAAGGAGCTCGTCGCCCGGGTCCGCTCGGTGCTGCGTCGCAGCGAAGCCGCCAGGGCGCCCGCCGATGTGGTTCGGGTCGGCGAGGTGGAGCTCAACCTGCCAAGCATGGAGCTGAGGATCGGCGGCCGGAGCATCGAGCTCACTCCCACGGAATTCCAGCTGCTGGTGACGATGGCGCGGCAACCGGGCCGCGTCTTCAGCCGAGCCCAGCTGTTGCATGCGGTTCACGGTGTCGCATTCGACTCCTACGAGCGGGCGATCGACGCCCACGTCAAGAACCTCCGCCGCAAGATCGAGCCAGATCCGCATAGTCCGCGGTATCTGCTGACGGTCTTCGGCGTCGGCTACCGTTTCGCGGACGCCCGGCGATGAGCGGCTCGGGCTGGCGGGGCCGCGGCTGGGGCCCGCCGGGCGGGCGTGGCCGCGGGCAGCCGCCCTGGTGGCCGCAGGGCGAGCCCTGGCCGCCGACCCGGCGGCCTCCATGGGGCCGGATCGGACGGCGGTTCATGTGGCGGTTTGCCGGGTTCATCGCGGCCGCGTTCCTCCTGGTCGCCGTGGCGCTCACCGTCGGCGCCCTGCTGGTCGGGACCGCCGTCGGTCTGCTCCATGCACCGCACCTGGTGCGGTTCGTCGCCATTGCCGCCCTCATCCTGTTCGTGATCCTCATCATTCGCGCCAGCCGGCAGTTTCGAGGGATGGCCGTCAACCTGGGCGATATCGTCGACGCTGCCGGCCGGATCGAGGCCGGTGATTACGGCGTCCAGGTTGCGGAGCGCGGGCCGCGCGAGCTCCGAACGCTGGCTCGAGCCTTCAACGCGATGAGCGTGCGCCTCGCCGCCGCCGATCGCAACCGGCGCGCCGTTGTCGCCGACCTGACGCACGAACTGCGGACCCCGTTGGCCATCATTCGGGGGCAGGCGGAGGGCATCGGTGACGGCCGCGACGCTGGAAACGCTCGTCGATGCCCTGGGCACCATGACGCTCGCCGACGTCGGTGGCCTGAAGCTCAATCGGGAGGCCGTCGACGTGCCGGTCCTGGTGACCAGCAGCCTGGCGGCGTTTCAGAGCGCCGCCGACGCGGCCGGCGTGCGGCTGATCGCGGATGTGGGGCCGGACCTGCCCGCGGTCGACGCCGATCCGGCGCGAATTCGTGGTGTGCTCGGCAATTTGCTGTCCAATGCCATCCGATATACGCCGTCGGGCGGAACCGTCACCGCCAGCGTGCGGCGATCGGGCAGCAGCGTCGCCTTCGCCGTCCGCGACACCGGTCCGGGTATCCCGGCGGAGCTGCGCCCTCAAATCTTCGAACGCTTCGTCAAGGGTCCCGGATCGCCGGGCTCCGGGCTCGGACTGGCGATCGCCAAAGATGTCGTCAGCGCGCATGGCGGCACGATCGAGGCGACGAGCGAGCCGGGAGAGGGGACGGAGGTCCGCTTCACGCTGCCGGTCGTCCAGTAAGCGACGGTACCGTCGGCGCCTGGGTCACCCTAGAATCGTGCCGACCATGGACGGGATGAAGTTCTAGCGTGGCCCTGGCCGCGCGTATCGTCGTACTCCCCGGGGATGGCATCGGGCCCGAGGTGACCGAGGCGGCTCGCCGAGTGCTGGACGCGGCCGCCGGTCGGGTGGGGCTCGGCCTCGACTATGTGTCCGACCTTGTGGGCGGTGCCGCCGTCGATGCCTACGGCGTCGCGCTGCGGCCACAGACGCTGCGACTCTGCAAGACGGCGGACGCGATCCTGTTCGGCGCGGTCGGGGGACCCAAATGGGACGATGCGGCGCCGAACAGCACCGTCCGGCCGGGTTCGGCGCTGCTCGGGCTGCGCAAAGGCCTCGGCCTCTTCGCCAACCTGCGGCCGGTTCGCGTCGATCCGTCGATGGTCGCCGTCTCCGCACTGCGCCCCGAACGCATCCAGGACGTCGACCTCCTGGTGGTTCGGGAGCTCACGGGGGGCCTCTATTTCAGCCGGCCCAAGCGACGGTACGTGACCCCGCGCGGCGAGGCTGCCGTCGACACCATGCGCTACAGCGCCCCGGAGATCGAGCGGGTTGCGGTACGCGCGTTCGAGCTGGCCCGGATGCGACGCGGCCGGGTGTGCTCCGTCGACAAGGCGAACGTGCTCGAGACCTCCCGGCTCTGGCGGGCCGTGGTTTCCGGGGTGGCGCTGCGCTATCCGGACGTCACCTGTACCCACATGCTGGTCGACGCCTTCGCCATGGAATTGCTCCGCCGGCCGCAAGCCTTCGATATCGTGGTCACCGAGAACCTCTTCGGCGACATCCTGACCGATGAGGCGTCGATGCTGGCCGGCGCGCTCGGGATGTTGCCGTCGGCGAGCCTGGGCGCCGGCACCCTCGGGTTGTACGAGCCGATCCACGGGTCCGCCCCCGACATCGCGGGGAAGGGCATCGCGAACCCGATCGGCGCCATCCTGAGTGCCGCCCTGTTGCTGCGCTGGTCGCTCAACCAGGAGGATGCGGCCCAGGCGATCGAACGCGCCGTCTCCCGGGTGCTCGCGGCCGGACTACGAACCGCCGACATCGCCACCGACGGGCAGGCACCGGCGGGCACGGCGGCGATGGCCGACGCGATCGTCGACGCGCTCCGCTAACCGAGCACCCGGCGGAGGGCTTTCAGTGTCGGCTCAATGGCGCGAGGAACTCTTGAACCGCGAGTCAGAGCCTGCGGGTCCTTCAGCCCGTGACCGGTCAGGACGCAGACGATCGGCTCAGCGTTACCAATCGCGCTAGATGCCGCCCGTTTGAGCAAGAGCGCCACCCCGGCGGCCGACGCCGGCTCGACCAGCAGGCCTTCCTCACGAGCCAGCCGGCGATGGGCCGCCATGATCTCCGCGTCGCTCACCGCGTCGATTGTGCCGCCGGACTCGTCGCGTGCCGCAATGGCCGTGCTCCACGACGCGGGGTTGCCAATCCGGATCGCGGACGCCACCGTGCGCGGCCTCGTGACAGGCCGACCAGCGACCAGCGGGGCCGCGCCTTCAGCCTGGGCGCCGTGGAGCGCCGGCAGCGAGGCACCGGACCGCCTGGCGAGCTCACAGAACCCGCGCCAGTAGGCGGTGATATTGCCGGCGTTACCAACCGGAACGTAGAGCTCGGCCGGCGCGCGACCGAGCTGTTCGACGATTTCGAAGGCGGCCGTCTTCTGACCCTCGATGCGATAGGGGTTGACCGAGTTGACCAGCGCGACGGCGGGATCGTCGGCGACCTGCCGGACGAGTTTGAGCGCCCGGTCGAACGATCCCTTGACGATCAGGATGATGGCGCCGTAGGCCAGCGCCTGGGCCAGCTTTCCGGCGGCGACGCCCCCCGCAGGCACGACGACCACGGCCCGAAGGCCACAGCGCGCGGCATAGGCTGAAGCCGATGCGCTGGTATTTCCAGTCGAGGCGCACAACAGCGTCCGGGCGCCAGCCTCCACCGCCCGGGCGGTGGCCAGCGCCATGCCCCGGTCCTTGAACGACCCGCTCGGATTGAGGCCCTCGTACTTGAAATAGAGCTGGTCCAGCCCCAGGGCCGGACCGATCCGGGAGGAGCGCACCAACGGCGTCGAACCTTCCCCGAGCGTGACGCGTGGGGTTGCGGATGTCACCGGCAGATAGGCCGCGTAGCGCTCGATGATGCCGGCGGTCATGGCGGTGATGGTAGCGTTCCCGAATGCCCGTCCCGTATCGAATCGGTTTGCTCGGCCTGGGCCACGTCGGCGGAGCGCTGGCGAGGCGGTTGGTCGAGGACGCCGATCGCATCGCGACTGCCGCCGGCCGGCCGATCGCCCTGGAAGCCATCGCGGTGGCGCATCCGCAGGGCCGAAGCGCACCGGCGCCGCTGCGTCCCGCCAACGAGGTGGTGGGTGACGCGAAACTCGATGCCATCGTCGAGCTGATGGGCGGCCTCGAGCCGGCCCATACCTATATAAAGGCGGCGCTCCAGGCGGGCCGCCAGCTGATCACGGCCAACAAGCAGGTAATCGCCACCCACGGTCCGACCCTGGCCCGGCTCGGGCCGCTTCGCTTCGAAGCCTCGGTCGCCAGCGCGATTCCGATCGTAGAAACGCTCGCCGAGAGCCTGGGCTCGGACCGGATCCGGGCGGTGGCGGGGATCCTCAACGGCACCACGAACTCGATCCTCGAGGCGATGGGTGCGGGGTCCTCGTATGCGGACGCGCTCGCCGATGCGCAGCGGCGTGGGCTGGCCGAGGCCGACCCGAGCGCGGACGTCGAGGCGCACGACCCGGCGGCGAAGCTCGCCATCATCGCCATGCTCGCCTTCCACCACCGCATCGATCCTTCACAGATCGCCCGCGTGGGGATCCGCGAGCTCGGTCATGCCGAACTGCTCAACGCGCGTGAGCGCGGGTGCATCGTCAAGCTGATCGCCGCGGCGAGAACCGTGAACGAGCGAGGTATCGAGGCGGACGTCCGTCCGCGATTGATCCCGCGGGATGCGCCCATGGCGCGCGTCGACGGTGCGATGAACGCGATTGCGGTCGACGCCACCTATGCCGGCCCCCTGTTCTTGCAAGGCGTCGGGGCCGGTCCCGACGCGGCCGCCAGTGCCGTGCTCGCCGACCTGGTTCGCGCGGCCCGCGACATCCCCGCCTCGGCGGGCGCCCTGCTGGCCAGCCTGGCCGACCAGCCAGTCGCGGCGATCGCGCCGATGGGCTCGAACCCTCCATATCCTTCAGCGTCATGACGATGGGGATTCGATGTCGGTTTCCCTGACGCTCGACCAGGTCAAGGAACGGGCGCGGCAGGCGCCCATGGTCCCGATCTTTCGCGACGTCCTGTCCGATGCGCTCACGCCGGTCACGGCGTTCGCGGCCCTTGCCGGCGACGGCCCCGCCTACCTCCTGGAGAGCGTCGAGCGCGGCGAACAGCTCGGCCGTTACTCCTTCGTGGCAGCGGACCCGATGGCGATCGTATCCATCGCAGGTGGTCGCGCGACGGTGCAGGATGCAAGTGGCCGGCGCGAGCTCGAGGGAGCAGACCCGTTGCGT
>VBGO01000204.1 GCA_005882525.1 Chloroflexota bacterium | reverse complement strand
GATTGATGAGCAGCATCGTTTCACGTAAAGGCCGCAGGTCTTCGACTAGTTCCCAAGCCGAACGGTTTCGACGCAGTCCCTCGGAGCGACCCGTGCTGGCAGCCGCCTGTGTCCGTCGTATCGTATCTACCGGCAGCTCCCCGACGGCCAGCATCGCAAACACCTTTGATCGCCCCAACCCGAGCAGCTTGGCGACGTCCCCGGCTTTCAGCAACAGCGGTTCCATGGCAGGTCCTCGTTTGTCGGCGCTGGATTTTTCCGTCGATCGGTCGTTCCATGTCGCGGGGCAACAACATGGCGGCTCAGGTGACGCTGCGAACGGTCAGGTGACAAGGGGCACCATCGGCCCTAAGCGGTCGTGCCGCAGATTAGGCGATGTCCGTCGGGGACTGGTCTCCATGCCCTGATCAGAGCCGAACTCCCTTGTGTTAGGGGCGCGGGCAGACTATGTTGAGGCTGTCAGTTCCTGAGCGGGGAAGGAGGATGGACGATGGTGGAGCAGGCTTACGCACGACCGGAACTTCTAGCCGAGCCCGACTGGCTCTGGGAACGCCGAGGCGATCCGAAAGTTCGGATCATTGACTGCGCCAGCCTGGAGCGCTACCGCCGCGCCCATATCCCTGGTGCGGTGGGGCTCCCGGTAAATGGTTGGCTAAAGGAACCCGAAGCTGGCTTGCATGTCATGGGGCCCAAGGCTTTCGGGGATCTAATGGAAAAGCTCGGCGTGTCGGACGACACTACGGTTGTCGCTTATGACGACAGCAATATGTTCTACGCCACCAGGCTGTGGTGGGTACTTAACTACTACGGCCACACTGACGCCAGGGTCCTCAATGGCGTGTGGTACCGCTGGATTAACGAAGGCCGGCCAGTCACTTTCAAGGAGACCGCCCCAAGACCGGGTCGGTTCACACCGCGGCCTGACGAGTCGGTGATCGGCCGCCTCGATGACGTGAAGTCGAGGCTGGACGACCCGGCGACCCAAATCCTGGACGTTAGGCCGGACGGAGAATGGTCCGGAGCGACGAATGACTTCAGCAACAAGCGGGTGGGCCATATCCCCGGGGCACTCCACCTGTTCGCGCAAAAATTCTTGACTGATGATGATCGCCGGATGGTCAGATCTGCGCCTGAGCTTCGCGCTCTGCTCAGCGACGCTGGTGTACAGCCGTCCAAAGAGGTGATCGTCCACTGCCAGGCTGGGATTCGAACGACACAGGGTGTCTTCATCCTTCGACTTCTCGGCTGGGAGCGGGTGCGCGCATACGACGCCGCGATGGCTGAGTGGGCGAACCAAGAAGATACCCCACTCCTCGTGGAGTCGCCGGCGTCAGTTCGCTGACGGCTGATGACGGTATAACTGACGGGCATAGTCGTCGGCCGCCGACGGACGACCGCGGGCAGTTGCCCACAAACCAGCCTGGGGCCAAATTCACAAATGACTGAAGTGGTCGCGGGTGAACGCCGCGGACGTTCTTGTCACCACCTTCGAAACCGCTGGTCGGCATCCTTGGCGATGTCGACGGACGGATCGTTCCCGTCTCACCGCGCCAGTTTTTGAATTAGGCCAGCGGTCTTGTAAGGGTTCACCCAGGGCAAGCTCGGCATCGTGAATCCGCTGCGATGAGGCGGGAGGTACTATCGTTTGCCTCAGCATGGCGACGCAGCCCGTCGTCGATGTCGGCAGCACTCCCTTCCTGGACCGTATGCCACGCGAAAGCCGTGAGCAGGTTCTTGTCAACAGCACCAAGATCCGGTATGCGGCAGGGACGATCGCATTTCAGTCTGGTGACCCTGACCGAGCGGACATCCTCGAGAAGGGTTTCGTTCGCCTCTACCTGACGTCATCTGAAGGACGCCAGACCACAATCAGGTACGTCTACCCCGGACAGCTGATGGGCGGACTGCTCGTCATGGGCGCCGTCTTCGATGGCTCTGCACAGATAATCGTGGACTCGACGGTGATCCATCTCGACCTTGTGACGGTGCGCAGGCGAGTGAACGTCGACCCGGCGGTGGGAAGTGCGCTCGCCGCCGACCTCGCGCAGCGATATTCACACTGCGTCCGCACGATCGCCCTTCACGCGTTCGGGTCAGTCGTGCAGCGCGTAGCATTCGATCTCCTGGATCGAGCCAGCCGAACCCAACTGTCGGCCGGACACTTGGAGGCCACGGTGTCACAACAGGAGATCGCCGATGGCATTGGCTCAGTCCGGCCGGTGGTGGCGAAGAGCCTGACTACTATCCGTGCACGCCGCCTGGTCGACACCGCCCATCGTCGTGTCAGGATCATCGATCCGGTGGGCCTCGAGGCCTTGGCCTTCTCGGGCCTGCACTGAGAATCTGAGCAACTCGACCTGTCACTTGGGTGACAGCATTGCGCTCGGGGTGCCTCTATCGTTTGAGTCAATGACGGTTCGACCACAACCAAGAAGTGGTCAGGAGGTTTCGTAAATGGTCAACTCAAAAGCTCGCCCAGCCACAGAGGAGATCGAACAGGTAAACGCGACGGGGCTGACTCCGGTGGTATTCGTCCATGGCCTTTGGCTCCTTCCCAGCAGCTGGGATCGCTGGGCAAGGCTTTTTGACCAGGCGGGCTATGCGCCGGTCCAGCCTGGGTGGCCCGATGATCCCGAGACTGTCGAAGAGGCCAACGCGCACCCCGAGGTATTTGCCCACAAGACGATTGGGCAAGTCGCCGATCACTACGCCGAGGTAATCGGCCAGCTGAAGAAGAAGCCGGCTGTCATTGGGCATTCCTTCGGCGGCCTGCTGGTTCAGATCATTGCCGGACGCGGCCTTGCGGCCGCGACGGTCGCAATCGACCCCGCGCCCTTCCGTGGCGTTCTGCCCCTGCCGTACTCGGCGCTCAAGGCGGGGTCGCCAGTCCTTGGCAACCCGCTCAACCGAAACCGGGCTGTCCCGCTTACTTACGACCAGTTCCGCTTTGGCTTCGCCAACGCCGTCAGCGAGGACGAGGCCAAGGAACTGTACGAGACCTACGCGGTGCCGGCCTCCGGCGTTCCACTCTTCCAGGCGGCGGCCGCCAACCTTAACCCGTGGACTGAAGCAAAGGTCGATACCAGGAACCCCGACCGTGGCCCGCTCTTGATCATCAACGGCGGGAAGGACAACCAGGTGCCCTGGGCGATCGCGGACGCTTCGTACAGGAAAGAGAAGCGCAACGAGGGAGTGACCGAGATTATCGAACTTCCGAACCGCGGGCACTCGCTGGTCATCGACAGCGGCTGGCGCGAGGTCGCCGACACGGCTCTCGCGTTCGTGAAGCGCTACGCCTAGAACACAAAGGAGCACTCACCCACCCGCCCGTATGGGAGGGCAGGTGTGAGTGCATTGAGGAGGTCATCATGGATCAGGCAATAACTCGGAGCTCGCGGCTACTCGGCCTCAGCGGGGTGGCCGGGATCATCTTCGGCATAGGCGCGCTCGTCTGGCCGAACATTACGCTCGTTGTCCTCGTCGCACTCTTCGGCGCCTACGCGCTCGTTTCTGGAGTCTTCACGCTGGCGGCCGGTGTCGACTTCACCACCGAGAAGCCGCACCAGTGGGTGCCCATGGTCCTTGGCGGCCTGGCCGGCATCGCTCTAGGTGTCCTCACGTTCTTCCGGCCCGGCATTACGGCGTTGGCGCTCGTGCTCGTGATCGCGGCGTGGGCGATCATCACGGGGGTGTTCGAGATCGTGGCTGGCATCGAGATGACCGGTCAGGTCAAGGGCAGCTGGACCTACTCGCTGGCCGGGCTGCTTTCGGTTGCCTTCGGCGTCCTGGTCGCAGTACGTCCTGGCTCTGGCGCGCTGACAATCGTCTGGCTGATCGGGTTTTATTCCATCGTCGGCGGAGTCATGCGGCTGGTCTTTGCCCTGCGCATGCGCAACGCCCAGCCCCAGGTCAAGGCGGCAGTCAGGAGCCTGGAACCGGTGGCTACACGCTAACATCCGCTTGTCTTTAGAGGCGCCCTTGCCACTGGCGGGCGCCTCGCCTATTGATTGAACTCTGGCGAACCATGCCGTCGGCGCAGCGTCTAGGCTAGGCGCGATCCGCCCAGGCGACGAGGTTGGCAGCGGTCAGCGTGTTGATGACAGTACCGGCTGCAACGCCGCAGGCTGCGGCCCGTTCGCAACCGACCATCTGCCAGTCGAGCTGCCCCGGGGCGTGAGCGTCGGTGTCGATGGCGAAGTGGCAACCTGCCTCCACTGCCAGCCTGAGCAGCCGCTTAGGCGGGTCGAGCCGCTCGGGACGTGAGTTGATCTCCACGGCGACGTCGAACCGCCGGCAAGCCTCGAATACGACCTCCGCGTCGAACACC
>VBGO01000203.1 GCA_005882525.1 Chloroflexota bacterium | reverse complement strand
ATGGCGCTCGAAACGCTCCACGACACCGGCCTCATCGGGCTGATCGTCGTGATCGTGCTGATCGCCGCGCTGCTGCGAGGTCTAATAATTCGTCGAGATCTCTCCGATGGGCGACTGGCCGTTCGAGACGGCATTGCCGCGGCGATCATCGTCCTGCTCATCGCCTTCCAGGCGACCACCGGCACGTTGATGGAATATCCGTGGCTGTTTGCCGGCACCGCCCTCGGCCTGGTGTTCGCGAGCCGTCGTCCACTCGCCGAGTGAAGATCGCGATCGATGCGCACATGGTGGGCGAACGGGAGACCGGCAACGAAACGTACGTTGTCAACCTGCTGCGCGGGCTCGCGGAACTCCAGGACGACACGCTGGCGCCACATCCCAGCAATCACTATCTGGCCCTGACGCCACGTCCGGACAAGCTCCGTGTGGCCCTGATGCCACATCCCGAGAAGCTTCGGCAAGCACTCTCCCTGCCGCCAAACGTCGGCATCACGCGGGTCTGGCCGGCTCCGTCGGCGATTCGCGTCCCGATCGCCACCCCGCTCGCCGCCTGGAAGGCGCGTGCCGACATCCTGCACATGACGACCTACATCACGCCGCTTGTCGCCGCGTGTCCCATGGTCGTGACCATCCATGACCTGTCGTTCCTCGAGTACCCCCAGGCATTCTCGATACGTGTGCGCGCCATGCTCCGGACGCTCGTCCCCGGATCCGTGGCCCGGGCACGGCGGGTGATCGCCGTCTCCGAATTCACCAAGCAGGACCTGGTGCGCCGCTACGGCGTCCCCCCGGAAAAAATCACCGTAACGCCGCTGGCGCCGGCGCCGGGATTCTCCCAGTTGGTCACGCAACCGGGGATGCCACTGCCTGCCGGTGTCCGCGAGCCCTATGTCTTGGCTGTTGGCAACCTCGAGCCCCGAAAGAACCTGGCCCGGCTGCTCGACGCGTTCGCGGTGCTGGTCAATCAACGCGGCTTCGCCGGTGCGCTGGTGCTGGTCGGCCAGTCGGCGCGCAACTCGGACGCGCTGCGCGAAACGGCAAAAGTCCGTGGAATAGAATCACGTGTGATCTTTACGGGCTTCGTGACGCAGCCCGAATTGAACCTGCTCTACAACCGGGCCACGATGTTCGTCTATCCGTCCCTGTACGAGGGTTTCGGCCTTCCCCCGATCGAAGCGATGGCGTGCGGTTGCCCGGTGGTGGCGAGCAACGTGACCGCCTTACCAGAGACGACCGGTGGCGCCGCGTTGCTGGTCGACCCGCACTCGACGCCCGAGCTGGCCGGCGCCATGAGCGCGATCCTGGAGCGGCCCGAGCTGGCGCGGGACTTACAGGAACGCGGCCGGGTGCGGGCGGCCTCGCTCTCCTGGGCGGCCACGGCCAGCCGGACCCTGGCGGCCTATGACGCTGCGGCCCACGCCGATGCCGTATCGCCCCGATGAGACTGGCGATCGTCGGAACGCGCGGGGTTCCGGCCTCCTACAGCGGGTTCGAAACCTGCGTCGAGAGCGTCGGCAAGCGGCTCGCTGCGCGCGGCCATAATGTGACCGTCTATTGCCGCCCCGGCCGCACCGGCAAGGCCTCCGGGACGTACCTGGGCATGCGCCGCATCACCCTGCCCGACATTCCCACCAAGGGCCTGGAGACGCTCAGCCACAGTCTGCTGTCGACCGTGCATGCGACGATGGCGCTGCGCCCGGACGCCGTGCTCGTCTTCGGCGTCGGCAACGCGCTCTTTTGCCCGGTGTTTCGCCGCTTTGGTATGCCAACGGCCATCAACGTCGACGGGACCGACTGGCAGCGAAAGAAATGGGGGCGGCTGGCGCGTCGCTTCCTGCGCTGGTCGGAGGGCATTTCCAGCCACGCGAACGCCGTGATCGCCGACTCGCGGACCGTGGCCGCCTATTACAACGAGACGTATCGGGTGCCGACGGTGTTCATCCCGTACGGCGCCGACGTGCCGCCGAACCCCGGCCAGGCCGCCCTCAATAAGTTCGGCCTGACGCCGCGGCGATATCTGCTGGCCGTCGGCCGGTTCGTTCCCGAAAACGGCTTTCATGACCTGATCGAGGCCTATCGCGCCGTCAAGCCCGACATGCCGTTCGTGATCGTCGGCGACGCGCCCTACAGCGGCGACTACAAGCGCCGACTCAACGCGATGGCGCCGGCCGGGGTGATCTTCACCGGCTATCAATTTGGCGCTGCCTACCATGAGCTCAGCGCCGGCGCCTATGCGTTCCTGTTTGGCGCCGAGGTCGGCGGCACGCACCCGGTGCTCGTCGAGCAGCTCGCCCACGGCAACGCCGTCCTCGCCCGCTGGACGGAGAGCAATCAAGAAGTCATGGACACGGCCGGCGTCTTCTTTCGTGACAGTGGCGAGCTGGCGGCTCGGCTGGGCGAGCTGGTGCACGACCCCGAACGCGTGACCCAGCTCCGGACGCGCGCCCGCCAGCGGGCCGCGCTCTATTCCTGGGATCGGGTAACCGACGAGTATGAGGCGCTCCTGGAAAAGTTAATGACCGTCAGCGCTCGGGAGCCGGCCCGGTGACGACCATCGGCGCGCAGGAGCCGGCCCGGTGACGACTGTCGGCGAAACGCTGCCCGGGCGGCTATCGCTCCGCGACCTACTGAAGAGCGTCGGCCGGAACTCCGGGGCGCTGACGCTGACCGGCGCCGCCAGCAAGCTCGCGACGTTCGTCGTTCTGATCCTGGCGAACCGGGCCTTGCCGCGCGAGGAGTTCGGTGGCTACGCGCTGGTGCTCGCCACCGCCGAGATCATCCGGGTGGTGGCGGCCTTCGGCGTCGACCAGGTCAGCCTTCGAGCCTTCGCGCGCGAGCCGGCCCTCCAGGCGCACACCCTGTCGAACACGCTGATTCTGAAAGCCATGTCCTCGGCCACAGCGGCAATCTTGTTCGCGGGTGCGGCCTGGTACCTGCGGTTCACGCCGGAGATGTGGGTCGGGTTCGCGCTGCTGGCCGCCGACTTCTTTTTGGGCTCGGTGACGCTGTCATTGGTGACCTTTCACCAGGCGAACGTTCGGGCCGATCGCGCCGTGCCGGGGATGCTCGCCGGCGCCGTGGCCAGCGTTGCCTTCGGCGCGGGCGCGTTCGCGCTGCACGCCCCGATGCCGGCGTTTCTGGCCAGCGTGCCGGTCGGCAACGGGATCGCCGTCGCGGGGTTGTGGCTGCTGACCCGTCGCTGGGTCAGCCCGTCCACCCGGCTGGCATCGCGGGTCTCGCTGCGGCGGCTGGCGCGCAGCGCCTGGCCGCTGGCGGTCGCGGGCGTGATGATCCTGCTCTACTTCCGGATCAGCACCCTGATGCTCGCCAAATTGAGTGGCCTGTCCGCGGTTGCCTCCTACACGCCGGCCTACAAGCTCAGCGAGGCGTTCCTGTTAGTGCCGGCGGCCTTGACCGGCACGACGCTGCCGTTGCTGGCCAGCACGCTCCGCAACGGGCCGAGCCGCGCGGGCGCCGCCGCCTATCGATCCGCCATGTCCATTGCCGTCGCCATCAGCGTGCCGTTCGGCATCGGCTGCTCGGTGCTCGGACAGTTCGTGCTGGTGCACGTATTCGGCCCGAGCTACGCGGGGAGCGCGTTCGCCCTCGGCGTGCTCGGCTGGGCCACGGTCTTGATGGCGCTCAACCAGCAGAGCGGCAATGCCCTGCTGGCGCTGGACCGCGAGCGCCTGATCATGTGGGTGACGGTCGTCAACCTGGCGGTGAACATCACCGCGAACTTGATCTTGATTCCGCGACTCAGCTTCAACGGCGCCGCGCTCGCTACCCTGATCACCGAGGCCGTCAACTTCGTCATGCTCGGCCTGCTGGTTGTGTATTTTCTGCGACGAACCCATGAGTAGCCGCGACGACCTGACTCCGGCCGGGGCGCCAGACCCCGAGACCCGGCCCCCCGCCGCGCCGGACGCCGTGACCCGCCAGGTGCAGGAGGCATTTCGCTTCAGCCTGCCGGAGGACCAGCTGCGCGCCCACCAACAACGGCTCGTTGAACGTTTCTTTTCCGGGCGCCATGCCGTCCTGGACATTGGCTGCGGCCGCGGCGTCGTACTGGATTTACTCAAGCAGCTCGGCGTCGAGGCGGAAGGCATCGACATCATGCCCGAGGCGGTC
>VBGO01000216.1 GCA_005882525.1 Chloroflexota bacterium | reverse complement strand
GGTGCAAAGTGCTGCACCTTGTGGACGCTTCAGGGCTCCCTGAAGAGCTCACCCCGGTCACGCTGGCCGTCTCCGGCCAGCTGCTGGCTCACCGCGTCGCGGTCGCTCGAGGCTTTGACCCCGACCGCCCGCGCACGATACAGAAGGTCACACGGACCTGGTAGCCGCTCGTCGATCACGATCAGCGCCGGCGTCATGACCGCGAGGCACTCGTACGCGTCCTCGACCGACGCCGCGACCTCGACCCCGAACCCCGCACGCTCGAAGGCAGCGCGGACCAGCCGCAGCTTGCGCGCATCGCTCACGACGAGGAGAACCCACGGCGTCACCTCGATCAGCTCGGGGTCGATGCCGACCGGCGAGACCGCGATCAAAGGCCCACCGCCTAGGCCGCCATCAGGCGATTCACTTCCTCACGTAGCAGTGCCAGGTCGACAGGCTTGGTGATGAAGCTGTCGATCCCATTGCCTTCGAGCGCTTGCCGGACCTCGTCCGAGAGGTCGCCGGTAAGCGCGATCACCTTGATCGGCCGCAGGACGTATCTCTTGCGCAGGAACTGCAGCACTTCGACGCCGTCGTACATCGGCATGTGGACGTCGAGAATCACGAGCTGGTAGTCCCCGCTCGTCCCCATCTCGAGCGCGCGATTGCCGTCGTTCGCGGTCGAGACCTGGAAACCATGCGATTCCAGAAAATAGGTGAGTAGCTCGGTGCTCGCAGGGTCGTCGTCGGCGACGAGAATGCGGTTGCGCTCGCTCACTGGGCGACCGCACGACGATCGCCGTCGACCGCGGCGGATAGGAACTGCCTCACCTGGACGCCAAAGGTGCGCGTGTCGATCGGTTTGGAGATGTAGGCGGCGCATCCGGCCGCCAGAGCCAGCTCACGGTCGCCGGTCATCGCGTGGGCCGTGAGCGCCACCACAGGGATGGCGGATGTGGCTGGGTCCGACTTGATCAGGCGCGTCAGCGTGAGCCCATCCTGGCCGGGCAGCTGGACGTCCATCAGGATCAGGTCGGGAACGCAGTCGCGCAGCACGTCGAGGGCTTCGGGTCCGGAACCGGCGATCCGCACCTCAAACCCTTCGAGCTCGAGCACCGCGCTGGCGAGCAGCTGGTTGGCCTCGTTGTCCTCGACGATCAGGACCAGGACTCGCTTGGTCATTTCTCCCCGTTGTGGTGGTCGACCAGGCGCTTGAGCAGCCCGACGATGTCCGACGTCGCCACCGAGCCGCGGCTCAGGATCTGCGACACCCGACCGTTGAGCTGACGCCTGTCGGCCTCGGTCAGGTTGGCCGCGGTGAGGACCATGATCGGCGTGTCCCGCGTCCTCTCATCGGCACGC
Source organism: Chloroflexota bacterium (assembly GCA_005882525.1). Classification (GTDB taxonomy): domain Bacteria; phylum Chloroflexota; class Dormibacteria; order CF-121; family CF-121; genus CF-13. The sequence goes on along the minus strand of VBGO01000216.1, from coordinate 3,215 downwards.
AGCGCCTCGACCACGTCGTAGCCGTTGACCTCCGGCATGATGAGGTCGAGCAGCACGAGGTCGGGCTTCGACGACTTGGCGATCTCGATCGCCTCCCGGCCGCCCGTCGCGGGCAGGACTGTGAAGCCGGCCGGCTCGAGCGCTTCGGTGAGCAGTGTCCGGTTGGCCGCCTCGTCGTCGACCACCAGCACGCGCACCTTGCGTTGGCCCGGAGCGCGTTCGGTGTCGAAGTGCCTGAGGCGTTCCACGAGCGCCGAGGAGTTGACGGGTTTGACGAAGTAGTCGATCGCGCCCAGCGCCATGCCAAGCTCGGGGTTGTCGACGACGCTCACGACGACGATCGGGATGCCGCTGGTGGCCTCGTCGCTCTTCAATCGCGTGATCACCTCCCAGCCGTCCAGCTCGGGCATGATGATGTCGAGCGTGATCGCGGCCGGCTTGAGCCGGCGCGCTCGCTCGAGCGCGTCATTCCCGGATCGCGCCACCTCGGTCCGGTAGCCGGCGTTCGTGAGCTGGCGCGTGAGCAGCTCCGCCGCCGCCGGGTCGTCTTCCACCACCAGCACCAGTGGCCCGGAACCGTTCCCGTTCACCGCGCCGGCCCTCGCGTGCTCGCCCGGCGGCTGCACCCGCGCGTGGACCGGCAGCACGAGGGTGAACACGCTTCCCTTGTCGACCCGGCTCGTCACCCGCACGTCTCCGCCGTGAAGGGTGGCGAACCGCTTCGTGAGAGCAAGCCCGAGACCTGTTCCTTCGTGCTTGCGGCCTGGTCCGGGATCGACCTGGTGGAACTCCTGGAAGATCTGTTTCAGGTCCGCCTCGGCGATGCCGATCCCGGTATCGGCGACCGAGATCTCGACGGTGTCCTTCGTGCGCATGGCATCGATCGTCACGGTCCCGTCTTCGGGTGTGAACTTGATCGCGTTCGAGACGAGATTCAGCAGCATCTGCTTCAGCTTGCCGCCGTCGGCCAGCACCTCGCCGGCACCATCGACCTTGGCCAGCAACGTGATGTTTTTCTTCGCCACCAGGGGTTCGACCGTCTTGCTGACCTGGTCGACCGTTTCTGCGACCGAGACCAGGCTGAGCCGCAGCTCCATCTGCCCGGCTTCGACCTTGGAGAGGTCGAGGATATCGTTGATCAGTCCGAGCAGGTGCTTGCCGCTGGTGAGGATCTGGCTCAGAAATCGCTTCCGCGTCGCGTCGTCGAACTGGCCCTCGCGCGCGTCCGTGAGGAGCTCGGAGAATCCGATGATCGCGTTCAGCGGGGTGCGGAGCTCATGGCTCATGTTGGCGAGGAACACGCTCTTGTGCCGGTTCGCCTCCTGCAGCGCGACGTTCCTCTGCTCGAGCTGGGCCATCAGGTGACGGCGGTCGAGAGCGGTCACGAACGCGCTCATCAGCTGCTGCGTGCGGCTCATCTCGTCGCCGCCGAAGCCGGGCGTAAACGGACCGGCAACGACGACGAGCGTGCCCGAACCGGAGGGGCCTGCCACTGGCAGCGCGATCACGCTGGTCTCCTCGCCTGACAGGGTGATGCGGCTCACACCGCGATCCAGTCGCGACACGCGGGCGGCGAGCTCGTCGATCTGCCGTGCGTCCAGCCCTCGGAACGCCGTGGGTTTGCGGTTGGCATCGAACTGAACCGCTGCGGCGCCTCCGACCAGGCGCGTCGCCCACTCGAGAGCGCGCGCCGCCAGTGCGTCGCGGTCCTCGTTCATCAGGAGCTCCTCCATGAAGGCGCGCAAGCCTTCTTCCTCTGGTGCGCGCCACTGCCGCCTCAGCCACGTCGGGGGCGCGAAGCTCGCGTACAGGAGGGGCACGATCGCGAGCACCACGACCTCGAACAGGACCTGGACCACGGGTTGCTTGACCAGCAATCCGATCGAGACCGCGAAAAGAAGGACTGCGACCAGGCCGCCGAAACCGAGGCTCAGGGAACGCAGCCTCCAGGCCTGCACCGCCGGCAGGTCCCGCGCGACCAACCAGAAGCGAACGATCGGCTCGCCGACGCACGCGCACCAGATCAGGACCCAGACGACCGCGACGATCGTGAGGATGGATTTGCTCGCGGACACCGCCTGCGCGACGGTGAGAATGACGCTGGCAGCCGCCAACGATGCGATCGCGACGGCATGCCAGCGCCGAGGGAGGGGGATGAGACTGTCTCGATAGAGCAGCAGCGCGTAACCAGATCCCGCGAAGCCGAGCAGGTTGATCTGGCCGAGCAGGGGAATCGTGAAAGGGAGATGGGCCTGCAGCCGGCCGAGGCCGGAAACGGCCGCCAGGAGGATGATGGCGAGGGCGAGGAAGCCCATCGAGCGGTCCCGGCGCCGGAGCCAGCTGATCGCGACCAGCACCCCGAGCGCGACAAACGCGACCGCGACCGCGTCCTGCAGAACTCGAACCAGGTCGTTCATGCAATCACCTCAGGCCGCGCCCAGTGCCTTGAGCAAAGGCACGTCTTTGACGAAGAGATCGACGACTTCTGGATCCCACTGGCGTCCCGCACCCGCGGTCAGGATCGCCAGCGCTTCGTCGACCGGCTTGCGCTGCCGGTACGGACGGTCGTTGACCAGCGCGTCGAATGCGTCGCAGACAGAGACGATCCGGGCGAGCCGCGGAATTCCGGCGCCCGACAGCCGGTCCGGGTAGCCGCTGCCGTCGAAATGCTCGTGGTGGTTGCGGATGATAGGCAGAAGACCTGCGCCCGAGCGCAGCGGCGCGACGATGTTCTCGCCGATGATCGGGTGCAGGTGCATCGACATGAGCTCTTCGGCATCGAGCGGTCCAGGCTTGAGCAGGATCGCGTCCGGCACGCCGATCTTGCCGATGTCGTGGATGAGCCCGCCTCGATACAGCGCGTCGAGGTCGGAGGCAGGGAGTCCCATCCGCGAACCGATCCGTCGTGCCGACTCGGCGACCCGGTGCGTGTGCGCCTCGGTGTATGGGTCTTTCGCCTCGACCGCGGCCGCAAGCGCAAAGATCACGTGCTCGGCGCTGTCCAGCGAGTCGTAGGTGCCCTTCAGCCGCAGAGCTGAGCGGACTCGCGCCACCAGCTCGACGCGGTCGACCGGCTTGGTCATGTAGTCGTCCGCCCCTGCCTCGAGCGCGCGCACCCGGTCCGCGACGCGGTCGAGTGAGGTGATCATCACGACCGGGATCAGCCTGGAGTTTGAGTTCGCCTTGATCCGCCGGCAGACTTCGTAGCCGTCCAT